>RFHZ01000021.1 GCA_003696125.1 Nitrospinota bacterium | reverse complement strand
GGTCTATACCCTGGTCGATGGAGACCAGCCCGGGGTGACCATGAATATGGTGGAGTGGGCCCGAACCCTCGGCTTTGAGATCGTGGCTGCTGGTCGCGGTACCATCCTCTATGCCGATGACCGCACCGGAACCCCGGATACGGTTCCCATGCGCTTCGGCTTTAGCGAAGAGATGATCAAGCGCCGGACCATCAACCTGCAGATGTTTAACTCTTTCCGGGATGGATCAAAGGCACAGATCGAAATGACGGCTCTCGCCAACATGACCGGTCTCCCGCCTGACGTGCGGGGCATGCACGAGCCCTCGGTCAACATCCCCGACATCCCCCGCGTCTTCAGCTTAAAAGAAGAGGGGGGGATCCTAGAGCGGGAAGGGGTGGTTGAGCTGGCAAACAGCGTGGCAGAAGACGGGAAGACCCTGCTCCCCTTTGGTTTAAAAGGCGGGGTCTTTGTGGTCATCAAAACCGATCACCCCTTTATCCAGGAAGATCTGGTCGGCTATCACGTGCATGCCGGGGGCAAAGGGAACTTCCTCCTGTACCGGCCGTATCACCTGGTCGCCATAGAAGCTCCTCTTTCCATTGTCAAGGCGGCCCTGTACGGTCAACCGACCGGTGCCCCCCTGGGGAAGCCGGTTGCCGAGGTGATTACGGTTGCCAAGCGCAACCTGAAGCAGGGAGAACGCCTGGATGGGAGTGGTGGGTACACGGTAAATGGGCTTATCGAGAGGGCAGAGATCGCTCGCGCCGAACGTCTTCTTCCTCTCGGACTGGCGTACGGGGTGACGCTGAAACAGGATGTGGCCCAGGGGGAAGCGATCACCTATGACATGGTGGAGCTTAACGAGGACTCTTTCCTCCTCAAGCTGCGACGCCTGCAGGATGCCACGGTATGGTAAGCAGGCCCGTTGCCCAGGTATCTGCGCTCCTAATACCGTTTTCCCCTATATCTGTCTCTAATAATTTTGCCCCTTATAAACCGGTCAATGCGCTTGCCAGGAGGAGAAGAGAGGCGGTAAAATAGGACACACTGGAAAGACTTTTTACCGCTGAGCACGCGGAGAACGCCGGGATGCATAAGTAAAAATAGCTCAGCGTCCTCGGTGGTGAAGGCTTGTGAGCAGCACTGCTCACCTGTTATACAGAAACCCTCAAACATTAGTCATAGTCACTCATGATAGCTCAACGTGTAATCCAACAGCATAGAATGTTACGTGGCTGGTGTACCTGTCCGGGGCGGGGGTTGCTTGCGCCCGCCCGGACGGCTCGCTGATTTGAGTCCTGCACCGGCCAGCGCGGCGTGTAGGTAACCCCCGCATCTTCGGGTGCTTCACCAGAAGGGTGAGGTACACACGAGGGCGGGGGTTTTTTATTGAGGTCCCTCCGGGAGAGCAACCGGCAAAGCGGCTGAAAACACCCTGATCACCCGGAACCTACCGGTGGCAGTGGCGTGACACATCGCGGATCTGGCAGGGAGAGTAGTCGAAATGAATGCCTTTATCCCTTTCCTGCAGGCGGTGGGCCGGGGAGAGAAGCTGAAGCGTGACCTGACCGTTGACGAAGCGCGGGAGGCCATGCGCCTCCTGCTCAGCGGTCAGGCCACCCCGGCCCAGATCGGTGCCTTTCTGATCGCACAGCGGGTGAAAGGGGAGAGTGCGGATGAGGTGGTCGGCTTCACCGAAGCGGCCCGCACCTTCTGTCAACAACTCTCCCTTTCCGTCCCGGGACTCATCGATCTCGGCCTCCCTTACGACGGGAAAACGCGGACCCTGCAACTGGCACCCATCGCAGCCCTGGTTGCCGCTGCTGCCGGTCAACCCGTTGTGCTGCACGGGAATCGCCGTATCCCGACCAAGTGTGGCCTGGGACCGGCCGATCTGCTCGAAGCCCTGGGAATCCCTGTAGACCTCCCTCCTGCCGTTGTGGCACGACAGGTTGCTGAACTCGGGATCGGCTTTCTCTATGTACCCCGTTTCTGCCCGGCCTGGCATGCCCTGACCCCCTTGCGTCACCAGCTCGGGTTGCGGACGGTCCTGAACACGGTGGAAAAGCTATGGAACCCGTCCCGGGCACCCATTCTGGTTGCCGGCTTCTTTCACAAGGGTTACCTGCAACGGATGCGCCAGGCAATGGGCCGGCTCGTCACCCAGGGCTGGATCGTGCAGGGAGCAGAGGGATCCATCGAGTCTGTTCCGGGTCGGGTGACCCACCTGCTTCCGGCCGATCCCCAGGCCGAACCGCTGGTGGTCGATCCCCAGGCTCTGGGATTGGGGGAGGAAGGGAGTATGGAAGCACCGCCGCAACCCGGCGTGCAGGCAGCAGTGGCTCGCCAGGTACTGGACAACCAGCCCGGACCGGCCCGCGACACGGTGATCCTGACCGCCGGGGTACTCCTGTTCCTGGGCCGTCGCGTCTCTAGCCTGGAGGAAGGGGTAAGCCTGGCCCGGGCAGTGCTGGATAGCGGGACGGCCAGGCAGTGGTTAGCGCGGTGGCAAACCCTGACCTAAAACGGTATAGACACAAACTCAGCAGAGAGATCACATCATGAGGAAACAGGAGAAAACGGTGTCATCTGCTGTTTTACTTATCGGACACGGGAGTCGCGATCCAGAGGGAAACCAGGAGTTCTGGCAACTCGTCACTCGCTTCCAGGCTACCACCCCCTTTCCCATTGTTGAGGGGAGCTTCTTAGAGTTTGCCCGTCCCACGATTCGAGACGGGATTGCCTGCTGTGTGGCCCGGGGCGCAGAGACGATCACGGTTGTCCCCGGGATGCTCCTGGCCGCCGGTCATGTGAAACGGGATATTCCACGGGAAGTGCAGGAAGCCCACCGCTCCTATCCGGCCATCACCTTTTCTCTCGGGAAGCACCTGTACCCGCATCCCAAGCTGATCGAGTTGTGCCAGGTACGGATTGAGGAAGCATCGGGGGGAGGAGAAAACCGCAAAGACACGTTGCTGCTGGTCGTCAGCCGTGGGAGTCGCCATCCCGGGGCACAGGCCGATATGCAGGAGCTCACCCACCTGCTGGGCACCCGGATGGGATTTGGTCAGGCCATCGCCTGCTACCTCGGTGTGGCCAGTCCCCGGCTTCCAGAGGCATTAACCTGGGGTATCGGTCTCGGATACCCCCGTATCCTCGTCTTCCCTTTCCTCCTCTTTACCGGTGTATTGGAGAAACGCGTCCGCCAGGTCGTGGCCACCTTTGCCGGACAGCATGCGCATGTCGAGTTTCTCCTGGCCCCCTATCTTTACGGCCATCCCCTCCTCATAGAGGCACTACAGGAGCGAGTAGATGAAGCAGGATAAGAGAGACACAAGGCGCAGAGGCACACAGGCAGCGGACGCCTGGTAGGGGCGCAGCGCG
>RFHZ01000193.1 GCA_003696125.1 Nitrospinota bacterium | reverse complement strand
GAAGAGGACATCGCCTATGTCGTCTCCCGCATGACCGGTATCCCCCTCTCCAAGATCGAGGAGCAGGAATCGAGCCGGCTGCTGCGCATGGAAGAGGAGCTGCACAAGCGCGTGGTGGGACAGGATGAGGCGATTACGGCGGTGACCCGGGCCATCCGGCGCGCCCGTGCCGGCCTGAAAGACCCGAACAAGCCGACCGGTACCTTCCTCTTCCTCGGCCCTACCGGGGTGGGGAAGACCGAGCTGGCCCGTGCCCTGGCCGAGTTCCTCTTCGGTGATGAGAACGCCTTGATCCGGGTCGACATGTCGGAGTACATGGAACGGTTTACCGTCTCCCGCCTCACCGGTGCCCCACCCGGGTACATCGGCTATGATGAAGGGGGACAGCTCACCGAGCGTGTGCGCCGCAAGCCGTACTCGGTGGTGCTCCTGGATGAAATCGAAAAGGCGCACCCGGACATCTTCCACGTCCTCCTCCAGGTCATGGATGACGGGCGACTCACCGATAGCTACGGCCGCACCGTGGACTTCAAAAACGTGGTCCTCATCATGACCTCCAACATCAGTGGTCGCCTCATCGAGAAGAACACCACCCTCGGCTTCCAGAAGGAGAGCGAAGCAGGGGTCATCGACCGGATGAAGGAAAACATCCGGACCGAGCTGAAACGCACCTTTAACCCGGAGTTCCTGAATCGTATCGATGAGATCGTGGTCTTCCACCCGCTCAACATGGAGCACATGCTCCAGATCGTGGACATCCTGCTGGAACGCCTCAACAAAAAGCTGATCGAACGCGGGCTCACCGTGGAGATAGACGAGGAGGCCAAGAAGTGGCTGGCGGCCAAGGGCTATGACCCTGCCTATGGAGCGCGACCGCTCAAGCGGACACTGCAGAAGTACGTGGAAGACCCGCTTACCGAAGAGGTGCTGCAGGGGAAATTCAAAGGCGGAGGCGAGATCGAGGTCAAACTCTCCGGAGACGAGCTCATCTTTGTGGACAAGCGCAATGCCGTAGAGAGCTACTCTCCGTAATATCCCTGACGAGAGACCCCTGCCAGACCGGGTCTCTCTTTTTCTGTACCGACGCGGTGGAGGTGAGGCAAGGGCCTGGAGAAGGATAATAGGATCGACTTGCTATGGGCCGTAGGTGGAAAACAAGGGGATGGCTACCGCTGCTGTTGGTGCTCTGCTGCCTCCAGGCTGCTGAGTCTGCAGAAAAGCCGGTCATTCGCATCAAGCTGATCGAGATCCGGGGCAACGAGCGGATCGAAGAATCGACGATCCGCTTCTACATCCAGACCAAAGTCGGTGATCCCTTTTCCGTCTCCCGTATTCGTGAAGATATCATCCGTATCTACCAGCTCGGATTCTTCACCGACGTCAAGGTGGATGTGGAGAGTTTTGAAGGAGGATTAAAACTCACCTATATCGTCAAGGAAAAGCCCCTCATCCGCAAGGTCACCATCACCGGAAACAAAGAGATCTCGCTGGAAGATATCACCGAAAAGCTGGGCACCAAACCCCGCTCCATCCTCAACCAGAACATCATCCGGGACGATGTGGAGAAGATCAAGGCCCTGTACCAGGAGCGGGGCTATTATTTTGCCGATGTGCAGACCCGGATAAGCGAGGAAGAGGGGAACCAGGTCGAGGTCATCTTCCAGATTGAGGAGGGGAAAAAGGTTCGCATCAAGCGCATCGCCTTCCGGGGGAACCAGACCCTGGATGATCGCCTGCTGAAGAGTGTCATGGAGACCAAGGAGGGAGGCCTGCTCTCCTTTTTAACCGGAAGCGGCATCTATAAAAAGGAGGTGCTGCGGGACGACCTGCGCCGCATAGAAGCCCTCTATCACGACCGGGGATTCCTGCAGGTCGAGGTGGGAGAACCCCAGGTCGAAGTGAATAAAGAGGAGCGGGAAATCTTCATTACCATTCCGATCAAGGAAGGGGAGCAGTTCCGCATTGGGAAACTCACCCTGGAGGGGGATGAGATCTATACGGCAGAGGAACTGCGACGCGCCATGCGCTCCCGGGAAGGGGAGGTTTTCAATCGCTCCCAACTGGGACGGGATGTCCTGCGCCTGGCCGAGCTCTATGCGCAAAAAGGGTACGCCTTTGCCGATGTCATCCCGGTGACGCAAAACGATCTCGAACACCGCCTGGTCAACATCGCCCTGCGTATCGACCGGGGACCCCGGGTCTACGTGGGGGAAATCCGGATCCGGGGCAACGAGGTCACGCGAGACAAGGTGATCCGGCGGGAGATCCGCTTCAACGAAGGGGAACTCTTTAACAGCGCCAAACTGCAGCGCAGTCGCCAGCGTCTCTTTAATACCCGGTTTTTTGAAGATGTGAAGATCGAAACCAAAAAGCGTCCCCAGGAAAACATCGTGGACCTGGATGTGCAGGTAAAGGAACGACCCACCGGCACCTTCACCGCCGGTGCGGCTTTCAGTTCGCAAGACGGATTTGTGGTTGTGGCCAACATCAGTGAGG
>RFHZ01000192.1 GCA_003696125.1 Nitrospinota bacterium | reverse complement strand
GAGAGAGACCGCTCGTCTGACCGTGGTAGGGGGCAGGGTACGCAGGGCCTGGATATTAGAGAGGAAGGATTCCCCCTGGCTGGTCGCTTTCGCCTGCTCCAGGAAGCGGACGATCGCTGCAGCCCTTGCCGGTTCCCCGTTGGGCAGCGTAAAGGCTGGATTGGCAAAGAAAAAGGCTTCCTCATAGATCTGCCAGGAGGTGGCCAGGCGTCCCCGGTAGTCGAGGTTTTCATCGTAGTCGATCAGGCCCTCGAAGACCAGGCTATTGATATCGCTGCTGGCCGAATCGGCACTCAGGATCGGGTTGAGGATGGCGGCATCCCCGATAGAAGCCTCGATAAACTGGGTGAGGCGGTCCGGGTTCCCCTTGACCTGGTTCTCGTACGTGGGTACCCAGAAATAGGATTGCAGGAGGAGGAGTGTGACCAGGGTTGGTAAGATGATCAAGATACGCTTCACACCCATGGTGTGTCCCTCTCTCTCAGGCAAGGTAAGGTTTCCTGTGTGTACAACCCTCTTTCTATTTTACCATATTCCTGCTGTTTTACCTCCCCGAACCCGGCAGGAGCTTCTGGTTCTCCTGCCGGGCAACGAGCTGCTCGATCTCCGTGACCACCCGGTCCAGCTCTTCGACCAGGGGGGAAGGGTACACGATGCGCAAGGTCTCTACCAGGGTCCGGTAGTACCACAGGGTCCCCTCTTTCCCCCCGGTGAAACGCTCCCAGAGGGCTTCTCCCATCGCTCGATAGTCGGCCAGGATGGTCCGGGCGTTGTGGAGTTTATCGGCGGCAGAGACCAGGAGAACAGAGGGAGGAGCGCTGCGCATGTGAGCGATATAGGCCTCTTTTCGTTCCTTCCAGGGAGGCTTGGGTATGACGTCAGCGTCGCTGCACCCGTTGACGATCTCGACCACCCTGTCCCCGAAGCGGCGTCGTATCTCCTCCCGTACCGCTGCCCCACCCTGGTCCTCGATGGCATCGTGGAGCAGGGCGGCGATCGCCTCCTCTTCGGTGGCGCCATATTCCAGCGCAATGCTGGCCACGGCCAGCAGATGGCTGATATAAGGGATGGCAGTTCCCTTGCGAAGCTGTTGCGCGTGCAGGCGATGGGCAAAGACCAGGGCGTCTTCAAAGCGCTGTGAAAGTGGCATATGCTTCCTCCTGTTTCTCTCCGGGGGAACACTCCATTTCCCTACTCGGTATAGCGCTGCAGGAGACCTTTTTGCCGGACATGACGGAAAGAGCGCTGGAAGAAGAGCAGGGCAGAGGTAAAGTAACAGAGGTTGAGACCGAGAGCCCACAGCAGGCGTTGAGGTGAAAACACCTGCTGGAGCAGCACCGCGCGCATCCCCTCAAAGACGTGCGCGGTGGGTAGAAGCCAGGCAATCGGTTGCAGAAAACCGGGCAGAACGCTCATCGGATAGAAGACGGCAGACAGGGGCTGGATGAGGACCGGGAAAGACCAGGCCAGGATATCGACCGAGGGACCAAGACGCAAGACCAGGGCGGTGGAGAGGATACCAAAGGTCCAGCCAAGCAGGAAGAGGTTGGCAAAGAAGGGGAGGAGGAGCAGGCCGAAGCGGAAGAGATCGAACTTCCACAGGATGGTGGCCAGACCGGCCATCAGGGTGAAGGAGATGGCGGATTGGAAGACACTGAGCATGATCAGGCCGCCCAGGAACTCGAGGGGACGGATAGGGGAGGCGAAGATGTTGCCCAGGTTACGTGTCCACACATCCTCCAGAAAGGAGATGGAGACCGATTGCTGGGCGCGGTTAAAGAGATTCCAGAAGATCAGGCCCCCCAGGAGGAGGGGAACAAAATCGAAGTTGGCCGCGCCGATGCGATTCAGGTACACGGTTAAGAATCCCCAGAGGAACAGTTCCAGCGTTGGCCAGTAAAAGAGGCCCAGGACCCGATGGATGCTGCGTCGGTACAGGTAGAACTGGCGCAGGAAAATGGCAAAGATGCGTCGCACCATCTCCAGGAGTCACTCTGCCGCGAAAAAGCCACGGGCTAAGGCGATAAAGGTTTGCTCTAAATCTTCTTTCCCAAATTTCTGGACCAGCTCTTTCGGGGTACCTTCGGCCACGATCCTCCCCTGGAACAGGAAGAGGATGCGGTCACAGACGGTCTCCATTTCGTACATGTTGTGAGAGGTCCACAGGATAGCCGTACCACGCTTGCGGGCCTCTGTCGTGATCCGCTGTCGCATCCGGGCCGCCGCATCCGGGTCCAGCGAGGCGGTCGGCTCATCGAGGAGGAGGAGGGTGGGGGCATTGATAAAGGCTTTGGCCAGGTTGAGCCGGGACTGTTCTCCAGAGGAGAGCAGTCCGGTCCGCACCGAGGCCAGCGATTCCAGCTCGAATTGCCCTAAGAGTTCGCTGACCCGTCTCCTGGCATTGGGCACCCCGTAGAGGAGGGCAAAGATCATCAGGTTTTCCTTCACCGAGAGGTTGCCCGGGAGCAGGGCATAGGGGGCGGCGAAGTTCATCTGCTGCACCACTTCGTAGCGATGAGTCTCCAGCGGTCGTCCCAGCACCTCTATGCTCCCGCTGGTCGGCTCCAGAATGCCGAGGAGCATCTCGATGGTGGTCGTCTTGCCGGCGCCGTTGGGACCGAGTAGTCCCACGATTTCCCCGCTGGCCAGGGAAAAGGAGAGTCCTTTTACCGCTCTGACCTTCCCATAATCTTTCACCAGGTTCTCAACCCGTAGCACTTCCATAGGAGCTATCCTCAACGCAAAAGCGGTCAAATTCCTTTGCTCGCGGAGACCGCCGGGAAGAATGAACAGGCAAAAGCGCTGTGCGTCTGGTCCCCGCAGCAGTGCACTCGTGCCAGGAGCACAGCGTTGCTGCCTCCTTACTCACTCTCGCCAGACACAGACGATACATAGAGAATAAAGAGAGGGAGGGGCGACTGTCAAGCGCATTTTGTCCCCCTCCTGGCCCGGAATTTCTCTAGACGCACCCCTTGTCCTGTGGTATAAGAGAGGGTGATCCCTCTCTTATCGAGATTCTTTGAGCAAGGAAGGAGCGCTCTTATGGCGGTGGTAGGACTGGATATTGTGGAGCGGGGACTGCTCCTCAACGGGAAGCGGTTTGGCAAGGTCGGGGCATATGAGGTCTTGCGGGGACGGGTCACCTTTGCCGTTGATCCCTCCCACCCGGGCAATGGCCGGATCACCGATCTGGCGAAGGCACCGCGCAACCCTGGTGGTCGCGTGGAGTGGAGGGCCGATTTCTGTCTTCTGCAACCCCATGATCCCCGGCAGGGGAATCGACGCCTCTTCTTTGAGGTGGTCAACCGGGGACGTATCCTCGCCTTTCGCCTCTTTGATGCGGTGGAGGAGACCCCTAAACTGACCCGGGAAGAGCATATCGGGGACGGGTTCCTCTTGCGGCAGGGATACACCCTGGCCTGGTGCGGCTGGCAGTGGGATGTCATCCCCAGCGAGGGACTGCTCGGTACCACCGTGCCCCTGGCTCAGGAAGGGGAAAGACCGGTGAGCGGGACGGTGCTCTGCCAGTGGTGGCCTAATGAAAGCACACCGGTGCTGCTCCTGGCCGATCGTGTCCATCACCCCTATCCCACCCGGGATGTGGAAGATCCCACGGCCACCCTCACCGTGCGGGAGCAGGAGAATGCTCCCCGCACCCTGATCCCCCGGGAGCAGTGGCGGTTTGCCCGCCTGGAAGGAGAGCAGGTGGTGCCTGATCCGACCCATATCTACCTGCCCGGTGGTTTTCAGGCCGGGAAGGTGTATGAATGCGTGTACCAGACCCCACAGGCACCGGTGGTCGGACTCGGCTTGCTCGCCGTGCGTGATATGGTCTCCTTCTTGAAATACGGGGGAGCAGACGCGCACAATCCCTGTGCCGGCCGGATCGACTACGCCTATGGGTTTGGTGCCTCGCAGAGTGGGCGGTTCCTTCGCCATTTCCTCTACCTCAACCTGAACACGGACGAAGCCGGCCGCATGGTCTTTGATGGGGTCATCCCGCATATTGCCGGGGCGAGGCGGGGGGAGTTTAATCATCGCTTTGCCCAGCCGTCTGCCAACACCATGCAGGGACCCAACACCCTGTTCCCCTTTGCCGATGCGGTGCAGACCGATCCGCTTACCGGAGAAGAGGATGGACTCCTGGCCCGCATCAGCCGGGAAGGACACCTTCCCAAGATCATGCACATCAACTCTTCGGCCGAATACTGGCGAGGGGATGCCTCGCTCATCCATATCAGTGTGGATGGGAGCACTGATCTGCCCATTCCCGATGCGGTACGGATCTACCTCTTTGCCGGCACCCAGCACACCCCGGGTCGTCTTCCCCTCACCGATACGGCCATGGATGGAGCACGTGGCCAGCATCCGCTCAACAGCGTCGATTACTCCCCTCTGCTCCGGGCCGCCCTGGTCAACCTCGATCGCTGGGTGAGTCAGGATATCCCTCCCCCTCCCAGTCGCTATCCCCGCCTGGACGATGGGACGGCGGTGGAGGCAGAGGCGACGAGAGAGGTGTTTTGTGCCTTGCCCGGGGTGAGTTTTCCCCGCTACCTGCCCCGACCGCATCGACTCGATTTTGGTCCCACCTGGCGGCAGGGGATTGCCTCCTGGCTACCACCCCGCCTCGGTGCTCCCTACCAGACCTTTGTCTCGGCCCTGGATGCGGATGGGAACGAGATAGCAGGTATCCGGCTTCCGGATCTGACCGTGCCGCTGGCCACCTATACCGGCTGGAATCTCCGGCATCCCTCCCAGGGGGCACCGGAGCAGTTGGTACGCATGCACGGCTCCACCCTCCCCTCCCCTCCCACCCCCGAGGCACGAAAAGCGCAGGGGGATCCGCGGCCTTCCATCGTAGAACGCTATCCTTCGGTGAAGCTCTACCTGGAAGAGGTGAGAAAGGCGGCAGAGGAGCTTATCACCGGGCGGTACCTCCT
>RFHZ01000191.1 GCA_003696125.1 Nitrospinota bacterium | reverse complement strand
TCGATCCTCGTATTCGTTACTGAGGAACAGGAAAAAGGACCAAAGGATGCCACCTGTGGAAGTGATGAGCCCTTGGGAAGAGCTGGGAGCGAAGAAGACCCGCTGGTTTCCTCGCTTTTTGGAGCGACAGCCCACGATGGTGATGGGGATCGTCCTGCTGCTGTTGATGGTCGCTGTTGCCCTGGGATCTCCTCTCTGGACCCCCTTTGATCCCCAGGAGATCAATCCGATTGAACGATTACGTGAACCCTCTGCGCTGCACTGGTTCGGTACCGATCATCTGGGACGCGATATCTTTGCCCGTACCATTTACGGGAGCCGTATCTCCCTGATTGTTGGGCTCTCCGTCTCTATTATCAGCATGGTGGCCGGTCTCGCCATCGGGTTGATCAGCGGATACTACTCAGGAGTAGACAAAGTAGTCATGCGTATCATGGATGGGTTGATGGCCATCCCATCCATTTTACTGGCCATCGCCCTGATGGCCTTGATGAAAGCCAGTGTGCAGAACGTCATCATTGCCCTGACCATCCCGGAAATCCCACGTGTGGTGCGGGTCGTGCGCGCCTCGGTGTTGAGTCTACGTGAACAACTGTTCGTGGAAGCGATGCGGGCGGCAGGAGCCAAGGTCCCGCGTATCCTCTTCCGTCACATCATGCCGAATACGGTGGCTCCCCTGATCGTGCAAGGGACGTATATCTGTGCCTCGGCCGTGATCTTTGAGGCTTATCTCAGCTTTTTAGGGGCCGGGACCCCACCGCATATCCCCAGTTGGGGGAACATCATGGCCGAAGGACGTCCCTATGTGCAGTTGGCCTTCTGGATCGTGCTCTTCCCCGGCATCTTTCTCGCGTTAACGGTCCTGGCGATCAATCTGGTAGGGGATGGTCTCCGCGATACCCTCGATCCCAAGATGGCCCGCCGGATGTGATCCCCTCTTCTCGCTAAAAAGGATTTTCGCGTGCAAGGAGGTGTGCGTACACGACGTCACCATGGGTGGTATGTGGTCGGTTCTGCCTTCCTGCTCCTCTTCTTCACCGGTGCCTCTCGTTTCGCCTTTGGAGTCGTTTTTAAACCGATGCTGGCCGACTTCGGATGGACACGGGGCACCCTCTCCCTGGCCTTTACCCTCAACATGACCCTGATGAGCCTCACCCAGCCCTGGGCCGGCCGGCTGTTTGATCGACATGGCCCCCGCAAGATCCTGGGAGTCTTTACCACCATCACCGCTATCGGCCTTTTGCTGACCGGCTGGATTGCTGCTCCCTGGCACCTCTTCCTCACCTATGGGCTCCTGACCGGTATCGGATTTGGTGGCGTCTCTACCTCTGTGGTGTCGGCCCTGCTCAGCCGATGGTTCCCGTACCGGACCGGCCTGACCGTTGGAATCGCCATGGGAGGGCTGGCCCTCGGCCAGCTTCTCCTCGTTCCCCTGATCAACCACCTGGTACTGCACATGGGATGGCAATACGCCTACGTTTTGCTGGGGAGTTCTGTTGCTCTCCTCTGTCTCCCCCTGATCGCCTGGATCATTACCCTGCCCCAGGAGGAGGGCAGAAGCCAGAAGGCCGGACTCTCTGAGCTCTTTCCGGTGCGCTCGCTACGTGGTGCGATGCGCACCAGGAATTTCTGGTGGATCGCCATTACCTATGTGATCTGTGGATTCCAGGATTTCCTGGTGATGACGCATCTGGTTCCGCTGGCCACCGACCTCGGTCTCGATCCGGTACGGGCAGGGCACTATCTCGGCTGGATGGGAGGGATAAGTTTCCCCGGCGTCCTCCTCTTTGGTCTCCTCTCCGATTATCTGGGACGTACCGGACCGCTCGCCCTCACCTTTTTCCTGCGTTTCTTCGGCTTCCTGCTGGTCCTCTTCTCCCCTGGTGCCCATACCCTCCTCCTCTTTACCCTGATCTTTGGCCTGACCTTTTTCGCTTCTGGCCCCATAGCTCCCGCCCTCCTGCATACCCTCTACGGCCCTCGCCATCTCGGAGAGATCACCGGTGTGATCATGTTGCTGCACAGCCTGGCCGGTGGACTTGGGAGTTATGCCGGTGGTCTCTCCTTCGACCAGATGGGGAGCTATCGGGGAGCCCTCATCCTGGCCCTCATCCTGGCCGGCATAGCCATCTTCTCCAGCCTGGTCATTCAGGAGCACTCCTCCTCTCGGGAGGCGCAATAACGGACTATTTTGCTACCCGGGGAATAAGGAGGGAAGAGATTGCTGTTACAGAAGAAGACCCAGAGGGAAGCTGATGGTGGCTGCGTTTTTGCTAAACCTCGATGAATATCCCCTGAGGAGAACGTTTTTGGGCTCTAGAGGGATGTCTCCGGCTCCTCACACGAGAAGAGGGAGGGTGCCATGCATAGAGAGGATAGCGGGCAACCGAAGCGCTGTCGCTGTGGATATGATATCAACCATCCCTGGGTGGTACCAAAGGCAAAAGATTCTGTAT
>RFHZ01000190.1 GCA_003696125.1 Nitrospinota bacterium | reverse complement strand
GGTAGCGGGCGATCGCCTTTTCATAGTCCCCCTGTCGGAGCAAGACCCTGATAAGCAAGGCGAGTCCCCTTTTCCGGTCAACCTGCTCTAGGGGGAAGGTCAGGTACTTTTCCAGGGCCTTGACGGCCGGTGGATACTGTTTGCGCACGGCATACGCATAGCCGAGCTTGTACCAGACCTCTGCCGGGGTATCCGGATATTGGGAGACGGCCAGGTAGTGGGAGAGCGCCGCTTCGTACTCCTTGCCCTGGAAGGCGATTTCTCCCAGCATATACTCGGCCAGGGTTTGCAACTCTGCCGGTGCCTTCGGGGTACGGAGCTGGCTAAAATCTGCCCGTGCCTGGTCAAGACGATGGAGGCGATAGAAGAGCATGCCACGTTCGGACAGGGCCAGAAACCGCATCTGACCTTGGGGAGCAGTGGCGAGAAATTCTGTATAGGCCTGTACCGCCTTTTGTGGTTGCTGAAGAGCTCGATAGGATCGGGCCTGCATCAGCAAAAGAGAGGAAAGGTAGGAGCTCTGGGGAAACCGCTCTCGCACTTCTCGGAACAACTCGACGGCCTTAGCAAACTCCTTCTGGACGTAATAGGCTCTCCCCAGGTTGTATAAGACCGTCTCTGACCAGCGTCCCTGGGGAAAAGTGGAGCGGTACCGTTCATAGGCGGTGACCGCTTCGGCGTATCGGCGAGCGTGCAGGAGGCTTTCGGCCCAGCCAAAGAGCGCCTCTTCCTGGTAGCGCTCTTCCCGGTCCTGCTCCAGTATCCAGCGGAACTTCTCCTCCGCCTCCCCGTACCGCTCCAGGGTCAGAAGCAGGTGAGCCATGGCCAGTTGAGCGGGGAGGAGGAGCGGGCTTTGGGGAAAGAGGACCTCTATCTTCTGGAAGTCCTGCAAGGCTAAAGCGTATTTTCCCTGTTGTTGGCGAATCCATCCCCGGGCATAGTAGGCATAGGCAGCATAATTGCCCTGCGGGAAGGCCTGTAAAAGCTGTTCCCAAAAGGGGAGGGCTTCGGAGAGCTTTCCCCCCTTGAGTGCTGCCTCTCCACTCCAGTATAACGCCTCCTCCTGCCACCTGCCCGGCTGATCACGCAGGGGAGCCAAAACTTCTATGACCTCTGGGTAGCGTTGGAGTTGATACAAGAGCTTTCCCAGCTTAAAACGGGCAGGGGTACGGACAGGATCTGGTAAGGTGGGGAGTGCCTGCCGGTAGTATTGTACCGCTTGCTCGTACTGTTTGGCCTGGAAGGCCAGCTCTCCCAGGTAGAACTGTACCTCTCCCCGCCTTGCCCCCTGCGGGAAACGGGTGAGGTACTGTTGAAATTGTTGTTTGGCCAGGTCGTACAGCCCATCCTGATAGGCCCGGACGGCAAAGGTGTAGAGAGCCACCTCTTCTCGATTCCCGGCTTGGGCCCAGCTTTTCTCTTCCCTGCTCCCGCCAATGAGCAGAATGATCCAGAGGAGGAGAAGGCATCGTGCAGCCCTGCCTCGTGCCCCTGGCAGCCGGTCACTCTGTCTTTGCATGCCCTCACGCTCCAAGCAGATAAGGATCTAAGCAAGGTCGTTTGTGGAATGGAGCAACCCCTACAGGAAGATAGCGTGGTCCCTCAGAGCTTCAGTCTCTCCATCCGTTGCAGGGCCTCCCGAATCAGCGGCTCTGAAACGGTTAACGCCAGGCGGAGAAATCCTTCCCCGTGTGGCCCAAACCCCACACCCGGAGTGGTCACGATTCCCGCTTCTTTGATCAGATAGACGGTCAGCTCCTTTGACGTATAACCCGGGGGTACCGGGACCCAGAGGTAGAAAGTCGCTTTCGGCTTTTCTACCTCCCAGCCGAGTCTCTTCAAGCCATCCACCAGCAAGTCCCGACGGCGCTGGTAGATCTGGCAGGTCTCGTGGATCAAGGTCTGGTCCCCGGTCAAGGCGGCAACCCCTGCTTCCTGTACCGCTTTGAAGATCCCGGAATCGAGATTGGTTTTGATCGCTCCCAGGCCGGCGATAATCTCCGCATTTCCTACCGCAAACCCGATACGCCAGCCGGTCATGTTATAGGTCTTGGAGAGCGAGTGAAACTCGATCCCCACCTCTTTGGCCCCTTCGACCGAGAGGAGGCTGGGAGGGCGGTATCCGTCAAACGCGATTTCCGAGTAGGCAGCATCGTGACAGAGGATGATCCCATGTTGCCGGGCAAAGGCGAACACCTCTTGCAAAAACTCCTGGGTGGCCACCGCGGCGGTCGGGTTATTGGGGTAGTTCAGGAACATCATCTTGGCCCGGCGGACAATCTCAGACGGGATGGCGGAAAGGTCAGGCAAGAAATGGTTCGAGCGCAACAGGGGCATGGGATAGGACTCGCCCCCGGCAAAGAGGGTACCGGCGTGATAGACCGGATAGCCGGGATCAGGAACCAGCACCACATCGCCTGGATCGATAAAGGCCAGGGGGATATGACCGATCCCTTCCTTGGATCCGATCAGGGAGAGGACTTCTGTCTCCGGGTCCAGGGCAACCCCAAACCGCTGCCGGTACCAGGTGGCGACCGCTTCACGGAAGGCCGGTGTTCCCTCGTAATCGGGGTACTGGTGATTCTGCGGGTTTTCCGCTGCTTTCTGGAGTGCGCGAATGATGTGACCCGGTGTGGGGAGGTCCGGATCCCCGATACCGAAGCTGATCAACTCCACTCCCCGCTTTCGGGCCTCTGCCTTCATCTTATCGATTTCGGCAAACAGGTATGGCGGCAACTTGCGTAACCGCTCGGCGCGTGCAAATGTTCCCACTCTCTACTCCCTTCTCCTGGTCAGATCTCCACTGCCCTGGCTCACCGCCTGTCCTCCCTGGTCATCGCCAGGAGCTCTCTGCTTCCATTATACCGTACTTACGATGAAATTGCTCTTCCTCTCTCTTAACCTTTCAGTCCCAAGAGATCCTGCATATCGTACAGCCCGGGCGGCTGTTGCAGGATCCAGCGCGCAGCCCGCAGGGCCCCTCGACCAAAATTGTCCCGGCTCTGGGCCCGGTGGGTGATCTCCAGGCGTTCCCCCAGCCCGCCGAAGATGGTGGTATGTTCACCCACAATGTCCCCGGCCCGGATGGCCTGGATGCCGATCTCCTTCGCCTTCCGCTCTCCGATGATCCCACGAGGCCGGCCAAACACCCCCACCTCTTCCAGGTTCCGGCCGAGGGCTTCGGCCAGGAGTTCGGCCATCTTGACGGCGGTCCCGCTCGGGGCATCGACCTTGTACCGGTGATGGGCCTCGATGATCTCGACGTCGTACTCATCCCCCAGGAGCCGGGCCGCATCCTGGAGCAGCTTGAACATGACGTTGACCCCCACACTCATGTTGGGAGCCATGAAGCAGGGGATCTGCTGGGCCAGTCGTTGCACCTCGGCGAGTTGCTCCTTTTCCAAGCCGGTGGTACCGATGACCATGGCCTTGCCATGGGCAGCCGCAATCCGGAGGTGCTCTACGGTGGCGGCCGGGGTGGTGAATTCGATCACCACGTCCCCCTGCTCTATCACCCCCTCCAGATCTGCGCTAACGGTGACCCCGATGTTCCCCAATCCCACCACTTCGCCTACATCCCGGCCGATGGCAGGATGGTCTGCCCGCTCTATTCCTCCCACCACCTGCATATCTTCTGCCGTCTGGATGAGGTGGACCATCCGGCCGGCCATCCGTCCACCCACTCCACACACAATGGCTTTAATCAAGGCTCTCCCCCCTTATCCTGTGTCCACAACCGTGTTCTCTGCCGCTCCTGCCAGGGAGGGGATGACCTGCCTGCCATCCCCTCTCCCCCTAGATCAGGCCGTAATCCTTTAGCGCCTTTTTCAAGCGCTCGAGATTGGCCGGCTGCATCGGTGCTAACGGTAAGCGCAGCTCACTGCTGCATTTTCCCATCAGCCCCAAGGCGGTCTTGACCGGAATCGGGTTGGTCTCATAGAACATCGCGTTGTGCAGAGGCAGGAGTTTGTAGTGGAGCTCCCTCGCCTTGGCCAGGTTACCCCGCTCAAACTCGTTGACCACCTCGGCCACCTCGGCCGGGGCGATGTTGGCGGTGACCGAAATCACCCCCTTCCCTCCGATAGCCAGCAAGGGGAGGGTCAGGGCATCATCTCCGGAGAGGAGGGTGATCTTGTCCCCGCAGAGTCCCAGCGTATTCAACGCCTGCTGGAGAGAGCCGGTCGCCTCTTTCAGCCCGACGATATGTGGATGCTCGGCCAGCCGGGCCATGGTCTCCGGGAGAACGTTGGATGAGGTCCGACCCGGCACATTGTAAACGATGATCGGGATATCCCCCTCTTCTGCCACCTTCCAGTAGTGCTGGTACAGGCCCTCCTGCGTCGGTTTATTGTAATAGGGAGCAACGATGAGCACACCATCTGCCCCGGCTTTCTTGGCGTAATGGGTCTTTTTGAGTGTCACCTCGGTCGAGTTGGTCCCGGTACCCACAATCACCGGGAGCCGGCCATTGATCGTCTCCAAAGCCAGGTTCACGACCCGTTCAAACTCTGCCGACGACAGGGTCGGTGATTCCCCGGTGGTTCCACAGACGACGATACCATGGGTACCGTTAACCACGTGGAACTCGAGCAGGCTCTTAAACGCGGCCTCGTCGAGTTGTCCATCCCTGAATGGTGTCACGATTGCGACTAACGATCCTTTGAACATCGCTGCTACCCCCCTTCCTTGCTCCGGTTATACACCGATGCCTCTTCCCCTTCCATCACCACAGCCCTCCGTGGCTTATCCTCCTTGCAGACACGGAGGAATCGTTTCTCCTCGAACCAGGTCGGCGTAAGTCTCCCGCTCCCGAATCACCCAGTAGCGATCCCCCTGGACCAGGACCTCAGGAGGACGGGGACGGGCGTTGTAGTTCGAGGCCATACAGAATCCGTAAGCGCCTGCACTCATGACCGCCAGCAGTTCCCCTGGTTCCAGCAGGGGAAGGGGGCGATCCTGAGCCAAAAAATCACCTGTTTCACACACCGGTCCCACCACATCGACCACCACCGGCTCCTCCTTCTGGTGAGCCTCGTCTACCGGCAGGATGGCATGGTAGGCCCGGTACAGGCTGGGGCGGATCAGATCGTTCATCCCTGCATCGACCACGAGGAAGTTCTTGACCGGTGTCTTTTTGGTATAGAGCACCCGTGTTATCAGAGCTCCCCCGTTCCCCACCAGGGACCGTCCCAGCTCAACGATCAGCGTACACCCTAACGGGGTCACGATGGGTCGAATCGCCTCTGCGTACTCGGAAAGGGTGGGAGGGGATTCCTCGTTGTAGGCGATCCCCACTCCCCCTCCCAGGTTCACATAGCGGATACCGATTCCGGCCTGTTGCAGCTCGCGCACAAACTGGGCCACCTTGTCTGCTGCCTCCACAAACGGTGCCAGCTTGGTGATCTGGGAGCCGATATGGCAATGTACCCCGGCCAGTTCGATATGGGAGAGGCCTCTCCCTACCCGAACCAGCTCACGCGCCTCAGCCAGGCTGATCCCGAATTTGCTCTGTTTCAAGCCGGTGGCAATATAGGGATGCGTCTTGGGATCAACCTCGGGATTGATCCGTAACGCTACCCGGGCCTGGACACCCAAGGTGGCGGCCACCCTGTTGATCAGGGAAAGCTCCTGGGGAGATTCGACATTGAACATCAGGATGTTCGACTTCAGGGCATAGGCGATCTCCTCCTCACTCTTCCCCACACCGGCATACACGATCTTCTGGGGATCAGCACCAGCGGCCAGGGCCCGGTACAGCTCTCCCCCAGAGACGATATCGACTCCACTCCCTTCCCGGATAAAGATCTTGAGAATGGCCAGATTGGCACAGGCTTTCAGGGCAAAGCAGATCAGATGCGGCACGTCCTGCAGGCTATTCTCCAGGAGCCGGTACTGGTCTCGCATCGCCGTAAGGCTATAGACATAGCAGGGGGTACCTACTTCCTGGGCAATGGTCGCTAGCGGAACCGCTTCGCAGCAGAGCATTCCCTCTCGGTACTGCCATGGTTGCATAGCATATCTCCTTTCTCGTCCTCATCTACCATACTCGGACCAGATTGTCAAACAGAAAAAGCGCCTGGTAGCCTGAAGAACCGTGCTACCCCCGGGCAGAAAAGGGGAGGGGCACGATACCGCTCTGCGGTGCTTGCCGGGCCGGGGGTCCCGGTTTGGGCAGGCGGGGAGGTGCCTTCCGGCCGCAGGAGAGTCCTATCCCCCCACACCAGAGCACAAGGATACACACCCAAAGCACTCTTCTCATGACTCCATCCTCGCCTTGAGTTCCTGAATACGTCTTTTCACCTGGTTTCGCGCCGTCCCTCCCACCACCTGCTTGTTATCGACCACCACCTCTAAGCGGATCTGATCCAGGATCTCCGGTTCGAAGCGGGGAGAAAAGCGGTGCAGCTCCTCCAGGGTGAGATCTTCCAGGGTTTTTCCCTGCTCCAGGCAATAGCGGACCACCTGACCCACGATCCGGTGGGCCTCGCGAAAGGGGATCCCCTGTCGTACCAGGTAGTCGGCCATGTCGGTCGCATTGGTAAACCCTTCTGCCGCCGCTGCCCGCATCCGCTCTCCTTTGACCTCCATCTGCCGTAACACGACCGGCAACACGCGCAGGCAGGCCTCCAGGGTATCGACCGTATCGAAGACCGCCTCCTTATCCTCCTGCATATCGCCATCGTAGGTGAGGGGAAGGCCTTTCATGACGGTAAGGATGGTCATCAGGTTCCCGTAGACCCGGCCGGTCTTGCCCCGGATCAATTCGGCCACGTCCGGGTTCTTCTTCTGGGGCATGATGCTGCTCCCGGTAGTGACCGCATCTGAGAGCTCGATAAACCCGAATTCGGCCGAAGACCAGAGGACCAGTTCCTCGCAGAGCCGGCTGAGGTGGAGCATGAGCAGGGCGCCTGCCGCACAAAACTCGACCACATAATCGCGATCGCTGACCGCATCCATGCTGTTTTGGGAGAGGCAGGGGAAGTCGAGCTGTTCGGCCACATAGGCCCGGTCAATGGGATAGCTTGTCCCGGCCAGGGCGGCTGCGCCGAGCGGAAGGACATTCAAGCGCCGCAGGCAGTCCTGCAGGCGACCTTTATCCCGTTCCAGCATCTCATAATAGGCGAGGAAATGGTGGGCCAGGAGCACCGGCTGCGCCCGCTGCAGGTGGGTGTACCCGGGGAGGATCTGGTCGAGATGCTGTTCGGCCAGCTCCAGGAATGTCTGCTGAAGCAGGGTGATCTGGCGGGACAGGTCACCGATCTTCTCCCGCAGGTAGAGGCGAAGATCGAGGGTGACCTGGTCGTTCCGACTCCGGGCCGTATGCAGCTTGCCTCCCACCGGCCCGATCTTCTCGATCAACCGTCTCTCGATGTTCATGTGAATATCTTCGTATTCGATCCGGAAGGGGAAGGTTCCGGCTTCGATCTCCTGCTGGATCTCGCGTAACCCCTCCACAATCTGCCTCCCCTCCTCGGCGGTGAGCAGCCCACACCTGACCAGCATCTGGCAATGGGCGATGCTGCCGGCAATATCCTGCTTGTAGAGTCGCCGATCAAAAGCGAGGGAGGAGGTAAACCCCTCTACCCGGTGATCGGTGTCTGCCGCAAACCGACCACTCCAGGGTTTCTTGCTGTCCATACGCTGTGCTCCTTCTGCGCAGTATAAACCAACGTTAAGAGAAAACGGTCCCCTAGACCTGACGATACACTGTAGATGGTAACCCCCTCTCAGGTCGCAGAGGAGAGCATGTCCCGGAACTGGGCTATCGTATACTTCCCCGGTTTCTCTCCTTTGCTCACCATCTCCTCCACCAGCCGGACCAGGAGATCATTGATGGGGGTAGGGACCTGTACCCGGCGTCCCAGCGCAGCTATCTTCCCGTTTAGCGCCTGCACTTCGGTCTTGCCCCGCTGCCAGTACAGATCCTGCCACATGGAGGGATAAGGTCGCTCGGCCGGATCGGCCGGTACTTCTCTGACCGGGAAGTCATCCTGGCGAAGCTGCTGGATCAGGGTTTCGATAGGAGGTTCTCCTTCTACATGATGCAGCGGGATGCCGGCTGCTTTGACCACGGCCAGCGATTCCTCCAGGAGATCGGCGCGCAGTTTCCGGCACTCCGGGTCATTCGGGCTCTCTGCCGAAGAGAGGCCAAAGATGGCGTGGATGCTGTTGCTGAGATTGAGAAAGAGCTTGTACCACTTGACTCCCACGATCTCCGGATGCAGATGAACCTGAAATCCCCCGTTTCGGAGGTGGGTAGCCACCGTCTCCACCGTCTCATCGATCCCGCCCGGGTAGCGTCCTATGGTCAGGCTGTTCCCTCCCAGATGGCTGACCTCACCCGGGGTGACGAATTTTGCTCCCATCCGTACCACCACCCCATAGACCCGCTGGAAATGCTGGAGGGCCATCTCCTCGTTTTCCACCGTGTTCTGAAAGCAGAAGAGGGGCGTCCCGGCATCGTATACCCGGCGTAGCTGGGGAAGGGCTTCGGCGGTATGGTACTGCTTGACCGCCAGGCAGAGGATATCCTCTGCCTGAGGAGTAACCTCGGCTATGTCTCGAACAGCAGGGATATGCACGACAAAATCCCCATACCGTCCCTTGAGATGGAGTCCCTGCCGGCGGATGGTTTCGATATGTTCCGCCGGGTCTACCAGGACCACATCCTCCCCACCGTGGAAGAGATGGGCTCCCAAGACCCCTCCTACCGCTCCGGCGCCGATGATGACAAATCGCATTTCCTGCCTCCTTTCCCGTTCTTACCCTGTCCTGTCCGGTCCCCTGTTTCTCCTTGCACCATCAGGAGAGTATTTCGTAGAATAAAAGCTGCCGTGCCCTCTCCGGTATCGAGGACTGACGGGCACACCAGAATCCTCAGGAGTTATCAGGACCGTACGACCGAGACGACGTAATATAGTAGAGGATTCCACGAAGACGATCAAGCAGGAAATCGGCTATGCATAGGCAGAGAGGGGAGGGGGAATGCAGGAGTTGCACCATCTCCGGCGCTGGGCCTGGATAGAGGTCTCGCTGGAGGCGATCGCCCATAACATCCAACGTATCCGGGAGCATCTTGCCCCTTCGGTACACATCATGGCCGTTGTAAAGGCCAACGGGTATGGCCATGGGAGTGTGGCTGTGGCGCAAACCGCTCTACAAGCTGGTGCCTCTTTCCTGGGGGTGGCCAGTGTGGGAGAGGCGGTGGAGTTAAGGGCTGCCGGCATCTCCGCCCCCATTCTCCTCCTGGGGGGCGTCTTTGCCCCGGATATCCCCCTGATCCTGGAACAGCAACTCACCCCCACCCTCTTTGATACGCAGATGCCTCACCTCCTCTCCCAGCAGGCGCAGAGAGCGGGAAAACGCGTCCCGGTTCATATCAAAGTCGATACCGGCATGCATCGACTCGGCCTCCCCCCGGCAGAGGTGGTCCCCTATCTCACCACCCTGCACACCCTGCCCGGGCTCCAGGTCGAAGGCATCTTCACCCATTTTGCCATGGCCGATGCCCGCGACCCATCCTACACCAAAAGGCAAATCGCCCTTTTCCAGGTCGTGCTCGACCGGCTCCGTTCCCGGGAGCTTCTCCCTCCCCTGGTACACGCCTGCAACAGTGCCGGCATCGCCTGGTACCCCGAGGCGCACTACAACCTGGTACGGCTCGGCATCGCCATGTACGGGCTGCAGCCTTCCACGGAAAAACCCTACCCGATCCCCCTGCGTCCTGCCCTGAGCCTAAAGACGAGGATCACCCATCTGCAGCGACTCCCCCCAGGAAGCCGGATCAGCTATGGGGGGACCTATACCACCAGACGGGAGACGGTGGTTGCGACCCTGGCCATCGGGTATGCAGACGGGGTACGGCGGGGTCCCCACCCCTTTCCGGCCGTACTGGTGTGCGGGACCCGGGCTCCGGTCATCGGACGGGTCTGCATGGATCAGATGATGATCGATGTGACCGACATCCCCGGGGTCGGGGTCGGGGAGGAGGTGGTGCTCATCGGCCAGCAGGGAAAAGAGCGGATCAGTGCCGAAGAGGTGGCAGCCCAGGTGGGAACGATCAACTACGAAATCGTGACCAGCCTGAGCCAGCGACCTCCTCGCCTCTACTACTAGGCCCTCTCCCTACAGGCCGACCTCTTCTCCAGCCTCCTCTCTACTCCTTCTTATAGACCAGAGGGAAGACGGCAAAGACCTGGGCGGCCATGATCAGGTTATGCAAGGTGACAAACTCGTTGGGGGTATGGGCCACTCCAGGGACGAGTGGACCATAAGTCACGCAGGGGATCTTCGCGATGTGGTGCACAGAGACCCCATCCGTTCCCCCGGTAGAAATCTTCATGACCGGCGCATTCCCCAGGGCGAGTTCCACCGCCTGCCGGAATTGGATCACGGCCGGATGGTGGGGAGACTCGTAGAAACCGCCCCGACCGGTAGAGATGTCGGCGGTGATCCCCTCTACCCCCGCCTCTTGCAAGAGTTCGAGCATGCGATCCCGCACCCGCTCGATGGAGCAACCCGGGGTGATCCGGATGTCAAAGGTCGCCTCGGCGCGATCCGGAACCACATTGCGCTTCATCCCTCCCTGGATGATGTTGAGGCTCACCGTCGGGTAATGGTAGAGGCGCCGCACCGCATCTCGCTGCTCCGGGGTCAGGGAGGGGTCTTCCAGCAGGAAATCGATGCTGGTCTGGATAACCGGCTCC
>RFHZ01000189.1 GCA_003696125.1 Nitrospinota bacterium | reverse complement strand
GGTCGATTCGTCTTCGATCTGAATGATGCGGTCTCGGGCTTTCAATCCGGCTTTATAGGCCGGTGTCCCCTCCAGAGGGGCGATGACGGTTAACTGTCCATCCCGGATTCCTACCACCATCCCGAGACCACCAAAGCTGCCGGTACTCTCTACCCGGAATTCACTGAAGGCCTCGGGAACAAGGAGGGCAGAGTGGGGATCAAGGGCACGGAGCATCCCGTTGAGGGCGGCGTACTGGATATCCTGTGGGGAAAGGGAGAGGGGAAGGTGCTGCTGGATAAAACGAAAGATCTGCTGCATGGCCTCTACCAGGGCCGGTAAGCTCGTGACCTTCCTGAGGGAAAACGTCTTTGTGGCCTGGTCGATGTGCATGAGCACCAGATCGGTTCCCTCGAGGAAATCGACCTGAATCTCTGCCACTCGTAATTCGAGCTGGTTCAGGGCGCTCTTCAGCATCTCCTTGGGTTTGATCCGCTCTGGGTCCACATAATACCTGTCGATGTATCTCACCACACGTGGGAGCAAGGAGGAGGAAGCCAGATCAAAATCGGTGACCGTCTCCGGGGCATGTTGAATGGCGATCGTACGTTCAGAGGCGGGAACAAGCAGGAGCAAGAGTATAAGCAGGAGAATGCTGGCGACGCCTCTTACCCTCCATCTTCTCATAGAGAAACTCCTCTTTATTTCCCTGGCGGGGATATCATGCGGGAAGATTTTCCTTTTATTGATCCTTGCCACATTATACCCTCTCTCCTCCACTTTGCCAACCGTATTCCTTCCCCTCCTGGTTCACCTGCTGACGCCTCCTTCAAAGACGGAAGATATACACCCCCTCTTCAGAGCGGACAGCCCGTACCCGCTTCCCGATGGCCATCTCTTCTGGTCGTGCCTGTACCACACCGGTCAGGCGTCCCCCCGCCTCCATATCGATAACCGCCACGGTATAGGGGGCTTTCTCCTGCCAGCGGGCAGGTGGGACGCGGATGGTGGTAAAAGCATAGATCGTCCCTTCCCTCCCCAGCGAAACCGTTTCCAGCTCCTCTCCTCCACACTCCCTGCACACACGCCGGGACATGGCGTAGTGGTGTCCGCATCGCGTACAACGCCACCCCTGTACCCCCATGCCTTCCTGGTTGGTCAATTTTCATCCCTCCTCTCTCTCGGGAAGTAGCTATCTCCGCCGCAGGATGTGTACCGTCCCTACCACCCCGGTTCCTCCCAGGTTATGGGCCAGCCCGATCTCTGCCCCTTTGATCTGGTTGGGGGCTTCACCACGCAGTTGCCGGACGATCTCGTACACCTGTCCCAGGCCGGTTGCCCCGACCGGGTGACCTTTGGAGAGGAGTCCACCACTCGGGTTGATAGGGATCGTTCCATCGATCCGGGTTTTCCCTTCAGCCACGGCCCTGCCTCCCTCGCCTTTGGGGAAAAACCCGAGATCCTCGCTGTCGATGATCTCGGCGATGGTAAAGCAGTCGTGTAGCTCCACCACGTCGATATCCTCGGGACCGAGTTCAGCCATCGTGTACGCCTCTCTGGCCGCGCGTACGGTTACCTCAAACCTGGTCAGATCATCTGTCTCGGCCAGGGACCCCGGTCCGATGGCATGTCCGGACCCGATGATATCGACCGGCTTTGGAGAGAACTCCCTGGCCCGTTCCGCCGCACAGAGGACCACGGCAGCCGCTCCGTCCGAAATCGGGCAGCAGTCGTAGAGTCGCAGCGGGTCGGCAATCAGGCGGGATTCCAACACTTCCTGCACGGTAACCGGTTTGCGATACTGGGCCATAGGATTCTGCAACCCGTTCTCATGATTCTTCACCGCCACGAGAGCCACCTGTTCCCGCGTGGTCCCGTACTCGTACATGTGCCGCTGCATGGCCATGGCAAAGACCCCGGGGAAGGTGAGGCCGGCCCGGCCATCCATCTCCGCATCGGCAGCCGAGGCGAGCGCCTCGGTCACCCTGGCCGTATCCACCGCTGTCATCTTCTCTACCCCGGCCACCAGCACAAAGTCACACTGGCCGGTGGCGATGAGGAGGTAGCCGTGACGCAAGGCGATACCTGCCGAGGCGCAGGCTCCCTCGACCTTGGTACAGGGGATATTGGGAAGTCCCAGGGCATTGGCCACCATGGGTGCCAGGGCTTCCTGTCCGGCCAGGCTCCCCGCGGCAAAGTTCCCCAGGTAGAAGGCCCCCAGCAGTTTTTTCTCGATGCCTGCATCGTGAATCGCTTCCAGGCAGGCCTGCACAGCGAGCTCTTTGATACTCATCCCTTCCAGCTTACCAAAGGGGGTCGAACCGATACCGATGATAGAGACCTGATGCATTCCCACTCCTCCTTCTCTCTTTCTCTCCACTCCATTTGCAGTAGATTATATCCTCCCCTGCTCAGGAAGAGCAACCTTATAAGAGCAGATCCTCCTGCAAATTCCTCTTGCTATCGGCAGGAAGATAGGTATAATAAGCGTAAAGCGCGCTTTAAGCGAGCTGATTAGCCAGGGACGCCAGCATGAAGAGGTTTCGTCCCAACCCCAGAGACCGGTGAAGAGGAGGGGATGATCTCTTCTCTTCCCCCAGGAGGGCAGGCCTATGGTACGGAAAATCGAAATCCTTAACCGGAATGAATTTTGGGAAGGGTTAGGGTTTCAGGGCATGGAAATCCAGATCATTCTGGATGCCCTGAAGGTCGCTATCCCATATTACGATACACACCAGATGTCGCATAAAGCCCAAATGGCTCGCGATCTGCTTCGGCGCATCTCTGCTCCCTCTCCCCTCAAAACAACGTCCTTTGCCTGACTCTCCCCGCTTCTCTCCTGGTGTAAGCGGACCAGACCCGGCTGGTAGTGGATAGAGAAAATCCGGATAGCGTCACCCTTTCCGGTCAGAATTATGTAGATTATGTAGTAGGGTAGGGCTGTGTACCATCAGTCATCACCATCGTATGGATCTCGTGGAAAAGGAGGAATCGTTTTATGCAGACACCGCAGAATCCTTTTGGCGCAAGGCATCGTTTGGAAAGCAGTGCCGGCCCGGTCACCATCTTCTCTTTGGGCCGGCTGGAGAAGGAGGGATTCTCCTCTCTGGCCCACCTCCCCTTCTCGATCAAGGTGCTTTTAGAGAGTCTACTGCGACACTGTGGGGGGCGGTTTATCCGGGAAGAGGATGTGGTGACCCTGTCCCAGTGGAAGGCACAACAGCCGGAGCAACGCGAACTCCCTTTCCTCCCGGCTCGTGTTCTCCTGCAAGACTTTACCGGTCTACCCGCCATTGTTGACCTCGCTGCCATGCGTGATGCCCTGGCCCGGCTGGGTGGAGACCCCTCACGCATCAACCCCTTGATCCCGGTAGATCTGGTCATCGATCACTCCGTCCAGGTCGACTACTTCGGCTCGGCCGATGCCCTCTTCTTCAATGCGCAGCGGGAGTTCGAGCGCAACCGGGAACGATACGAATTCCTCCGCTGGGGACAGCAGGCTTTTGCCAACTTCCGCGTCGTCCCTCCCTCCACCGGTATCGTCCACCAGGTAAACCTGGAGTACCTGGCCCGCGTGGTGCAGACCCGGTCAGAGAATGGAGAGACCATTGCCTTTCCCGACACCTTATTGGGGACGGATAGCCATACCACCATGATCAACGGCCTGGGTGTACTCGGCTGGGGAGTGGGGGGCATCGAGGCGGAAGCGGTGATGCTGGGACAACCGTACTACATGCTCACCCCATCGGTGGTGGGGGTAAAGCTCACCGGACAGCTTCCAGACGGTGCCACCGCCACCGACCTGGTGTTAAGCATCACGCAACTGCTCCGCCAGCATGGGGTGGTCGGCAAGTTTGTCGAGTTCTTCGGTCCGGGCCTGAGCAGTCTGAGTCTTCCTGACCGGGCCACCCTCGCCAACATGGCACCGGAATATGGGGCCACCATGGGCTTTTTCCCGGTAGATGACGAAACCTTACGCTACCTGCGGGGTAGTGGCCGGGATCAGGACCTGATCGACCTGGTCGAACGGTACACCAAGGAGCAGGGACTTTTCCGCACCGATGCCACCCCAGATCCGCTCTATACCGAAATGCTCGAGTTTCCCCTGGAACGGGTGGAGCCGAGTCTTGCCGGGCCACGTCGTCCCCAAGACCGGGTGCCGCTGCGAGAGATGAAACAAAGCTTCTGTCAGGCCATGCAACAGGCCTTTGGCCGGCAGGTGGCCGGAAGCCAGGAGGAGGTTCAACCTGTTAGCGAACGCCAGCCGCAGCGCCGTAACCTGTATAGTGCCTCCCAGGTCAGGGTTGCCTTAGACGGTCGCGAGGTATCCCTGACCCATGGTGCGGTGGTCATTGCCGCCATCACCAGTTGTACCAATACCTCCAACCCCTCGGTAATGCTGGGAGCCGGCCTGCTGGCCAAGAAAGCGGTGGAGCGGGGGTTGAGCGTCTCTCCTCATGTCAAGACGAGCCTGGCTCCGGGCTCACGTGTGGTCACCGAATATCTGAAATCGACCGGTCTGCTCCCCTATCTGGAAGCGCTCCGCTTCCATGTGGTTGGATACGGCTGCACCACCTGTATCGGGAACAGCGGCCCTCTCCCAGAATCGGTTGCCCAGGCGGTCAGGGAGCATGACCTGGTTGTGGCCGCCGTGCTCAGCGGCAATCGCAACTTTGAGGGACGGGTCAACCCTCTGACGCGGGCCAACTACCTCGCCTCTCCTCCCCTGGTTGTGGCCTATGCCCTGGCCGGTACGGTCGATATCGACATGGAACATGAGCCGCTGGGACACGATCCGAACGGACGGCCGGTCTATCTGCGTGATATCTGGCCGACCCAGGAAGAGGTCCGCAAGATCCTGCATCGTGCCATGGATCCGGAACTGTTCCGTCACCAGTATGAGAACGTGCTCACCGGTAATGCCGAATGGAACGCCCTTCCGGTACCAGAAGGGGAGCTGTACGCCTGGAATCCGGCCTCTACCTATGTGCAGAATCCCCCCTTCTTTACCAGCATGACGCTCGAGGTACCCCCACTGCAAGACATCCAGGGAGCCCGGGTACTGGCCCTGCTCGGGGATTCGGTCACTACCGATCATATCTCCCCGGCCGGCGCGATCCCGGTAGAGAGCCCGGCCGGACAGTACCTGATCTCGCTGGGAGTATCCCCGGCCGAGTTCAACTCCTTTGGCAGCCGGCGGGGAAATCATGAGGTGATGATGCGGGGAACCTTTGGCAACATCCGGCTGCGTAACCGCCTGGTGGACAGAGAGGGAGGCTGGACCATCCACTTCCCGAGTGGAGAGACATTGAGCGTGTACGAGGCGGCGATGCGTTACCAGGCAGAGCAGATCCCTCTCCTGGTCATTGCCGGCAAGGAGTATGGTACCGGTTCCTCCCGGGATTGGGCAGCCAAAGGGACCGCATTGCTCGGGGTCAAGGCGGTTCTGGCCGAGAGCTATGAGCGGATCCATCGCAGTAATCTGGTCGGCATGGGTGTGCTCCCCCTCCAGTTCCAACCCGGACAGAATGCCGAATCCCTGGGGCTGACCGGAGAGGAGGAGTACGACATCGTGGGGATTGCCACCGACCTGCAGCCACGGCAGGAGGTCACGGTCCGGGTGAAAAAAGCGGGAGGAGCTGTCCAGACCTTCACGGCCATTGCCCGACTCGATTCCCCGGTGGAGATCGAGTACTACCGGCACGGTGGAATCCTGCAGGCGGTACTGCGGCAGTTGGCCACGGCCTGAAAGAGAACGGAGGGTACCACCATCCGCAGGTATGGTACCCTCCCAATGCCCCCTGCCCGGATGGGTATCTTCTGCCCTGTCAACGCCTTCAGGTCTTTGTCTCGGTCGGATCCTTGCTCTGAGAGGAGGGAGCAGAAGGGAGAGAGCGCCGGATCAAGAGGGTAGGCAGGACGGTGCTGAGGGAGAGGAGGGCAATGGTGAGGAAGCAGTCGTGGTACGCGGTCAGGGTTGCTTCCTCCATCAGGCGTGTGTGTAAGATCGAAGCGGTCTTTCTGGGCAGGAGTCCTGCCTCCCCAGACTGCAGCAGATAGTGCTGGACCCGGCTGGTCATCTCCGCGGTGCCCAGGGGATAGAGCTGCTGGTCCTCCCCGTAAGCGATGGCATGCACAATCTGGCGTCGCTCCAGCAGCGCGCCGATGGCGGCCACCCCAAATGTCCCCCCTACCCCGTTTAGCAGGCCACGCAGACCGGTGCCCATGCGCACCTTATCGCTGGGCAGGTTGCTGACAAAGGCGTTCATCAGCGGGGAGAGGATGCATCCCCGGGTAAAGCTGCGCAGCACCAGGAGGCCTACCAGCAGGCTGGTGCTGGTCCAGGGATTGGTGAAGGTAAAGAAATAGGCCACCATAGCCGAAAAAACCAGACCGGAGACCACGATGATACGGGGTTCTACGATATCGGAGAGCCGGCCGGAGAAGAGGGAGGTGATTCCCCACACAATCGCTCCGGGCAGCAGGATGAGGCCGGCCAGAGCTGGAGGGTAGTGGAGGGCCTGTTGGACAAAGAGGGCGGTGAGGAAGTTGAGGCCGAAGTTGGCCATGCTGTTCAGCGAGGTAACGAGACAGACCATGGCGAAGGAGAGACGGCGGAAGACCGAGAGATCGATCAACGGGTTGGCAGTATGAAGCTCCACAAAAACAAACACGATCAGGGAGAGGATCGCTATACCCAAAAGGGTCAAGATATACTCAGAGGTCCATCCCTCTCTTCGTCCCTGACTCAAGGCGAGCAGGAGGGGGACCAGGCAGAGGGTCAGGGAGAGCAGGCCCAAGGCGTCGAGAGAAACGCTCTTTGCCCGCTGCGTTTTGGGGAGGAGCATTCCGGCCAGCAGTAGCCCGACGAGTCCGGCCGGGATGTTGATGTAAAAGATGGCTCGCCAGCTCAGGTACTCGATGAGATACCCGCCTACGGAGGGGCCGATGGCCGGACCAAAGGAGAGGCCGAACATCAAGACCCCCATCGAAAGACCCCGCTGTTCCGAAGGAAAGGTCTCGTAGAGGATGGCCATAGCCATGGGGAAGAGAGGGCCGGCCCCGATCCCCTGCAGAAAGCGGAAGAAGATCAGCGATTCGATGCTCCAGGAGATGCTGCAGAGAAAGGAAGCAATAACGTACAGTCCCAGGCTGGAGAGATAGAGGGCCCGGTTTCCTAAAAGGGTCCCTAACCATCCCACCAGGGGCATGGTCACGGTACGGGTGATCATGAACACGGTCACCACCCACTGCACCGTCTCCACATTGACCCGCAAGGTGGTCATCATCTTGGGTAAGGCGATGTTGACCGTGCCCATGATGAGGGAGTTGGTGAGCACTCCACTCATCAGGGCAATCATGATCCACCATTTGTACAGGGGACTCTCTGGAGCAAGGGTGGCCCGCAGGGGCCAGGAACGCTTTTCCCGTATGTTCGGCTCTTGTGGCAAGATCCAGACCTTTTCCCTTTAGGAACTATGGGGTAGCAGAGAGGTACGGATCGATTTGCCCTGACGGGCAAACTCGAGGGCTTCGTTGATCTCCTCCAGGGGAAATTTGTGCGAAATGATCCGGGAAAAAGGATACTTGTGCTGGGTGCGCTGTAAGAATTGCAGGGCTCTGGCAATCACCCAGGGCTCGTACACGATGATCCCCATGACGGTACGGGTCGCCCGGACCAGCTGGGCAGGATCGATCTCCCCTTTCAGGCCGAGATTGATATTCCCGATCAGGAGATAGCGTCCCCCGTAGCGGAGCATCTCGATCCCTTCTTCCACCACCTGTGGTGAGCCGACAAACTCGGCGACCACATCGGCTCCTCGTCCCTCGGTCCGCTCCAGCACCATCTGCCTCCGCTCCTCTGCCCCTACCTCGGCCACATTGATCGTCAGGTCAGCCCCGAACGCCTTGGCCAGCTCTAAGCGGGCAGGAAGCTTGTCCATGACGATGACCTGGCCCGCTCCCATCTCCCTGGCTACCGCCGTGGCGTAGAGCCCGAGTCCTCCCGCCCCCTGGATCACCACCGTATCTCCCAGGACAATCCCGATCTTGTGCAGGCCATAGATCACCTCAGACAGGGCGCAGTTGATGGGGGAAACGACATCGTCAGGGAGTTCATCCGGGATCTTGAAGACCCATTGCCCGGAGCGCAGGTAGTAGTACTGGGCAAAGGCACCACGAAAATAGGGAGGCTCCTCACAGGAGACCCCCAGCCAGTACCGGTAGCGGTTCGGACAGGCAGCGGTACCGCTGAGACAGGCCCAGCAGGTGCCACAGGGGACGAAATAGGCATAGGCGATCCGATCCCCCTCCTGGAGCGGACGTCCCAGCGAATCGGTGGTGAAGTTTTTCCCCAGTTTATAGACTTTTCCCACCATCTCATGCCCCAAAATCTGGGGAATCCCCCCTTTCACCCCTGGTCCATGCCCCTTCAGGAAGTGGAGATCTGAACCACAGATGTTGGCCAGGGTCACCTGGACGAGCATGGCATCCGGCTCCACCTCGGGGAGCGGATATTCGCGAATCTCCAGCGGTTTACCAATCTCCGTAAATACGGCAGCCTTTCCTTTCATCTCTACCTCCTCTTCTAACACACCGCACCAGTATTCCCGCTATCTTCGATGATACCAGGCTGGGGGAGGATGTCAAGCCAGAATCCATCGCTCTGGCCCGGGTACCGAACAGGGAGAAGTTCGAGAAGAAGAGGCAAATTCTCTCTTGACCACTCCTCATCTCCTGTGGTATGAAGGGAAAAAGTGAGAAGAGATGAACCTTACTCGAGACGATCATTATCCGTCATGGAGGGGAAAGGCAGGGGCGAACAACCCGCCAGGAAAGGAGGTGCCCCGATGCGTCGCATGACGAAGAATCTCTGTGTGCTATTGCTCATGGCCATATTCATCTGGGGAGGTGTAACGGTAGCACCGGCCAGAGTGTTTGCCGCCAAAAAGGTGGTGCGGGTCGCCCAGCAGTATGGGCTCTGGTGTGCCATCAGCACCATTGTGGTGCAGAAGAAGCTGATCGAGAAGTACGCGCCGGGATGGGAGGTGCAGGAATCCCGTTTTGCCTCAGGAGCCGATATCCGCACGGCACTCGCTACCGGTCGCCTGGATGTCGGCATCTCCGGTTTTGCCCCCTTTATCAAGGGATGGGCCAAAGGGCTACCGGTTAAGACCGCCGATGTCATGACCGCGTACAAGCATGAGCTGGTCACCTATCATACCGAGGTAAAAGATATCCACGACTTCGTGAAGCTGGCCCGCTCCAAGTCGGGCTTTAAGATCGGTGCCCCGGCACCGGGCAGCTCGAATCACATCGCCCTGCAATGGTACCTGAAAAACCACGGGTACGATCCCAAGATCCTCGATAAGTACATCGTGAAGATGAAACACCCTATCTCCTACCAGTCGTTGTTGAGCAAGCAGATCGATGCCCATATCACCAGCCCTCCTTACGCCATTCTGGAGAAGAAAAAGGGGATGAAGTCGATTGCCGCCCTGTGGCCGCATCCGGGAGGATGGATGCCCAACTCGCAGGTCGTGGTGAATACGAAATGGGCCGAAGAGAACCCCGAGGCATACCAGGCGGTGGTCAAGGCCTTTAACGAAGCGGCGGCCTGGGCGGTCAGCCATCCGCGAGAGGCGGCTGAGATCCTGGCCCCTACCCTCAAGATGTCGGTAGAAGAGACCCTGGAACAGCTCAAGACCGAAGTCCAATACGATGTCTCCTCATACGATATCGAAAAGGATCTGCTCGAGTATGCGAACTTCATGTACGAGATCGGGCTGATCAAGAGGAAACCGACTCGACTCAGCGACTTCGCCTTTCCCGAACTGGTCCAGGAAGCCCAAAAACGGTAACCTTCTCCTGCACAGGGAACCGACACTAGACACTAAAGGTCTGGGTAGAGGAAGATGTCAGTAGCCAAACTCACGGTACGAAATCTCAGCAAGCGCTTTCACCATCCTCCGGTGCAGGCATTACAAGGGGTAAGCTTCCAGGTGGAGGACGGGGATTTTGTCTGTATCATCGGTCCTTCCGGGTGTGGGAAATCGACCACCCTTCGACTCATTGCCGGGTTCGAGCACCCGACCGAAGGGGAGGTGCTCCTGGATGGGGAACGGGTAACCGAGCCGGGACCGGATCGGGCCATGGTCTTTCAGGATCTCAACCAGCTCTTCCCCTGGAAGACAACCCTGAAAAACGTCCTCTATCCGCTGCAGATCAATCGACTCTACAAGAACGAAGCGGAGCGGGTGGCTACGGCCAAGCGTTACCTGCGCATGGTCGGGTTGGAGGAGAATTTTGATCAGGCCTTCCCGCATCAACTCTCCGGCGGCATGAAACAGCGGGTGGCCATTGCCCGTGCTCTGGCCCTGGATCCCAAAGTGTTGCTCATGGATGAGCCGTTTGGGAGTGTGGATGCGCAGACCCGTACCACGCTGCAGCAGGAATTGCTGCGCATCTGGGAAGCGACCCAAAAGACGATCATCTTTGTCACCCATAACATCGAAGAGGCGATCATCCTGGGGACGCGTATCATCGTGTTCGGGACCAATCCGGGACGCATCCTGGAGATCTTCGATAATCCACTGTCCAGGCCCCGTCTGCCGAGCGATCCGGTCTTCGGCGAGTTCTGGGAGACCCTCTTTGCACTTCTGAAACAGTGAGGGAAGAGAGCGGTGCCGACCTCCTCATTTCTCCGGCGGAGTGTGACGCAAGGGCTATTTGTCCTCACCGTACTGGTACTCTGGGCTTTTGCCTCACTCCACTCCTCCACAGAGACCTTTATGCCTCCCCCCTGGGTGGTGGCCCAGGCCTTCTGGCAATTCCTCGTCTCCGGGGAACTCTTCTGGAAGATGTACTTCACCCTGCAGGCGATCGCCATGGGTTTACTGATCTCCCTGGTGCTGGCCGCCCTGCTGAACACGATGGCCTTCCTCTCGGTACGGGCGGCGTACGGGGTGGAGCTGATCACCACCATCATGCATCCGATGCCCTCGGTGGCCATGATTCCCCTGGTGATCATCTGGGTAGGGATCGGCTTCCAGGGGACGGTGGCGCTGACCGTAAACTCGTGCCTGTGGCCGCTGCTCCTCAATTCTTACACCGGCTTTCGGGCGGTACACAAGACCTACCTGGAAGTTGGCCGCAACATCGGCCTCAGGGGGGTCCACCTGATCAGGGCGGTGATGATCCCGGCTTCCCTCCCCTACCTGCTGGCCGGACTCAAAGTGGCCTGGGCCCGGAGCTGGCGAACCGTGGTGGCGGCAGAAATGGTCTTTGGAACGACCTCCCAGTCCGAAGGGATCGGCTGGTTTATCTTCGAAGCCTTGCAGTACGTCGATTTTTCCCAGATCCTTTCCGGGATTCTGGTCATCATCATCGTCGGAGTCCTGATGGAACGGGGATTCTTTGAGACACTGGAACGCCACACCATTGTCAAATGGGGGATGGCAAGGCAGTAACCATGAAGACATTGCACACACTGTTTACAGGAAAGACGGCAACCCAGGTGGTTCTCCTCCTCTTCCTCCTTCTCCTCTGGGAAATCCTCTTCCGTGCTCGCCTGGTCAATGCCGTGCTCTTCCCCTCTTTCTCCAGTGTCCTCGCCGTGTTGCGTACCGAATATATGACCCTGCTCCGGCGGCTGGGGGTCACGCTCCTCTATATCGGTTATGGACTGGGCATCTCCATAGGGCTTGCCGCCCTGTTCACCTTTCTCGCCATCCGCTCCCCGGCCTGCGCCAGCATCCTGGAGATGATCCTGGCCATGATGCATCCCGTCCCTTCCGTTGCCCTCCTCCCCCTCCTCATCATCTGGTTCGGGATCGGTCCCTTGAGCCTCGTCATCGTCATTGTAAACTCGGCCCTCTGGCCGCTCTTCCTGAACTGCTATACCGGGTTTAGAACCGTTCACCAGACCTATCTCGAGGTGGGGAGGAACATCGGCCTCAAAGGGGTTCGTTTGATGGCCTCGATCATGCTCCCCTCTGCCCTCCCCTATCTGCTCACCGGTTTTGAAATCAGCTGGGCACGCAGTTGGAGAGCCGCCATCGCCGTGGAACTGGTCTTTGGGGCGGCAACTACCTCGGGCGGGATCGGGTGGACCATCTACATGTCCTATTTCGACATCGAAATGGAGCTGATGATCGCTGCTATCCTGACCATTGCCCTGACCGGGGTGGTCATGGAGCGACTGGTCATGGACCAGATCGAGAAATATACGGTGGTCAGATGGGGTATGGTGCAGCAGACAGAGACTCTGAAGGTAGGGTAGAGAGACATAGCACACTACCAACAGGAAAGGAGGAAAAAGGGTATGGATTTTGAGCTGACCGAAGAACAACGTGCCGTCCAGGAACTGGCCCAGAAGATTGTGAAAGAGGAACTCTTACCTCTAGAACCCCGCTATCTGGAGGAGGGGAGAGACGAGCTCTGGCCTGAAGAGTACGAGCGCCTCAAGAAACTCTCCCAGGAAACCGGTCTCTGGGATGCCCATATCCCTGTCGAGTATAACGGGGGTGGTATGGGCTCGCTGGGCAATGTCCTCCTCATGGAACAGTTGAATAAAACGGTAGTCCCCTTTCCGCGGGCCTACGACATGGCGGTGACCTACCTGCTCGACTTCAACGAGGATCAGAAGGAGCGCTTCGGATGGCCGGTGGTCCGGGGAGAAAAGCGGAGCTGCTTTGCCCAGACCGAACCGAATGCCGGCTCTGATCCGGGGGGGATGATGCAGACCACAGCGGTACGGGATGGAGACAACTGGATCATCAACGGGACCAAATTCTTCGTCACCAATGCGCACAAAGCCGACTTTGCCATGGTGCAGGCGGTGACCGACCCGCAGAAACGACAACGGGGGGGGATTACCATGTTCCTGGTAGAGAAAGGAACCCCCGGTTTCCGGCTGGGACGAGAAATCCCGGTCTGGGTCAGCATCAAACCGGCCCAGTTCGAGCTGATCTTTGAGGATTGTGTGGTTCCTCACGCCAATGTGCTGGGAGAGGTGGGAAACGGATTCCGGTTGGGACAGAAATGGCTGACCATCTATGATCGCCTGGAACGAGGAGCCACCGCCCTGGCCATGATGGAGCGTGCCCTGGAGATGTCGATCAACTGGGCCAAACAACGGGTCACCTTTGGAAAGCCGATCGCAGACCGGCAGGCCATCCAGTGGATGCTGGTCGATATCTGGACCGATATCCAGGCCCTGCGCTCCATGCTCTATAAAGCAGCCTGGCGGGCAGATCAGGGGCACGATGTACGCATCGACGCCTCCCTGATCAAGCTCACCTCGGCCCAGTGGGGTACCCGCTCCATCGACAAGGCGATCCAGATCCATGGAGGCCTGGGAGAGAGCGCTTTCTTACCCTTGACCCGCTTTTATCATATCCTCCGCCATTCCCGTATCGGAGGTGGAACCGACGAAATCCATCGTTTCGTCATCGCCAGGCATCTCCTGGGAAGACGCTGATCAGGGAGAAGGGAAGGCCGTGCACGCGAGTATCCTGGCACGGCCTTCCTATTTTCCCGGTGGAGCGAATCTCTCTGCTTGCCTGGCCGGAACCGATTCACACCTGTAGAGATTTACTACCCGGACAAGGAGAAGAGATGGGAATACGACCAGAGGTGATCGAGCAGGTAGCGTACGAGCTGCATCGGCGTGCCGCCATCGTGTTGCCGCAGGATGCACGCCGGTCGATTCAACACATGTGTGCCCGGGAGACGCATAAGCTCTCCAAGTTCGTCTTCCTGGAGATCATCGAAAACTTCCAGATTGCCGAGAACGAATCCCGTCCCCTCTGTGCCGATACCGGGCTTCCCCGCTTCTATGTGAAGTGCGGGAACGAGGCGGTGATCGAGGGCGGTTTTGTGGCCCTGGAGCGATCACTGCGCAGGGCTACGGCCTCGGCCACGCGAGAGATCCCGCTCCGCCCCAACCGGGTTCACCCCCTGACCCGCAAGGACCCGGACAACAATGTCGGCGCCCATGCCCCATCGGTCGATTACTCCTTTGAACCGGATGCGGCCTGGCTGGATATTACCACGGTACATAAAGGGGGACTTTTCGGCAGCGATTATCGCATGCTCTTCCCGGCCGACGGCATTCCCGGGATCAAGCGCTTCTTCCTCGATGCCATGAGCGAGTTCTTCCGTCGCGGTCTCTCCTGTCAACCGGCCGTTGTCGGGGTGGGAATCGGGGGGAGCAAGGACGTCTGTTTTCGCCTGGGCAAGGAGGCGGCCTGCCTCCGCCTGGTGGGAGACAGGCACCCAGACCCGCACATCGCCCGGCTGGAAGAGGAGTTGCTTGCCCTCGGTAACGAAGCCGGCTTTGGCCCGATGGGATTCCGGGGGGATAACTCCATCATGGACGTGCATGTCGAGATCGCCTACACGCATACCGGAGGGCTCCCCGTATCCGTGCACCACTTCTGCTTTGCCATGCGTCGCGCCACGGCCCGCATCTATGCGGACAACAGCGTCGAGTACCGGGAAGACCCGCAGTGGTTTACCCCCTATTATCGCCGGGAAGGGATCGATTAGGTTACGCCAGGCCCCGCTCCTTGGCCAGATGCCGTTCCAGGCGGCGACTCAGCAGCGACATGGTGTAGGTACAGATGAAGTAGACGATGGCGATAAAGGTATAGAGTTCAAAGGCCCGGAATTCCCGCTCGCTGATGATGCGGGCGACGCGCGTCAACTCCCTCACCCCGATGACATAGGCCAGGGAGGTATCCATAAAGAGGATGATGAAGCGGGTGACCAGGGTGGGGATCATGTTGCGAATCGCCTGGGGGAGCACCACATAGCGCATGGTCTGGACAGTTCAGGCCGGTAGTCAGTGACGCCTCTACCTGTCCCAGGGGGATCGATTGAATCCCTGCCCGCACAATCTCGGCGATATAGGCTCCTTCAAAGACGACAAAGGCGATGAGGGCACTGGTAAAGTTATCGAGGGGCCGGCCGGCGATGACCGGGGTGACGAAGTAGAACCAGAAGATCACCATGATCAGCGGCACCCCCCGGATGATCTCGATATAGAGGACAGCCGGTAGCGAGAGGGTTCGTCGAGAGGCGAGACGCAGCGCTCCGGCAATCACTCCCAGCCAGAAGCTGAGCGCCATGGCCAGCAAGGCCAGTTTTACCGTGGTAAGGAATCCGCTCCAGAGGAGAGGAGCGTTACGCGGGATGATGCTCCAGTCCAGGTCCATTATCTCCCTCCTGCCTGACCACCGATGAAACCGAGAAGGGCGTACCGGCGCTCCACCCAGTGCATAGAGATGGCGATGGTCAGGGAAAGAGCCAGGTAGATGAGGGTACCGGCGGTAACCGCTTCCAACCCGTGAAAGGTATAGGCATCGACCTGCTGGGTCATGAAGGTCACCTCGGCAAAACCGATGGTGGTGGCCAGGGAAGAATTCTTGAAGATGGTCAAGAATTCGGTGGTGAGCGGCGGAATCACGATGCGCAACCCGATGGGTACCAGGACAAAGCGGTAAACCTGCCCCAAGGAGAGACCGGTAGAGAGCGCCCCTTCTGTCTGCTGTTTGGGAATGGATTGAATGCCCGCCCGTACCGTTTCTCCCACCCGGGCCGAGGTATAGATCCCCAGGCCGATAAGGGAGGCCAGGAATTCATAGGTAATGGTCAGGAAGGGGGTATCGTACTGGATACCGTTGAGGGCATCACGGATGGTGGGAGGGAGGAGTTGGGGAATCCCGAAGTACCAGAAGAAGAGCTGTACAAGGAGCGGAGTGTTCCGGAAAAATTCGACATACGCCGTGGCCAGCCCTCGCAGGATCGGCCGAGGAGTGGTGCGCAGGATGCCCAGAATAATCCCGACGATGAGGGCGATGATCCAGGCACAGGAAGAGAGGAGAATGGTGTTCTTGAGTCCCTGCAGGAGCCAGTAACCGTAAGGATCTTCCCAGAGGACACTCCAGCGGAATTCGTATTGCAGCCCGAGAAAATGCACGCTTCCATCCTTACCGGTTCCGGAGCCAGGAGCTGGCTCCTGGCTCCGGTGTTACGCGGAAAAGGGATTATTTAGGCATCACCTGCATGAGCATATAGGTACGCACCTTATCCGACATCGGATAAGGCACCACCCCTTTGGGACCGAACCACTTGTCGTAGAGCTCGAAATACCGTCCGCTCTCGATCAACTCCATCAGCGTGTGGTTCACAAAATCCCGCCAGTTGGAGTCGTTCTCCGGCACGATACAGGAGTAAGGCTCGTTGCTGAAGAAATCCCCCACCACCTCAAACGCATCCGGATTGGGAGCCTTGATCCGCAATCCGGCCAGCAGAATACCGTCGGTGCTGTACGCATCGATCTTTCCCTGTTGCAGGGCCAGAAAGCCCTGGCTGTGATCCTGGAAGACCACCAGGTTGGCCTGGGGTTGCAGTTTGCGGATCACCTTCTCATTGGTCGTCCCTTGGGCTGCCCCGACCCGTTTTCCGGCCAAATCGTCCAGATTGCGGATGGCACTGCCCCGCTTGACCAGGAGCTGGGAACCGGTAAAGAAGAAGTTGATGCTGAAATCGACCACCTCATCCCGCTCGCGGGTAAAGGTGGTGGAACCGCATTCGATATCGATGGTGCGATTGGCCACCATCGGGATACGGGTCTTGGGGGTAACCTCCTTCTTCTCCAGCTTGATCGGTTTCCCCAGAGTCTTCTCCAGACGGCTCCTGATCGCTTCCAGCAGGTCGATCGAAAACCCGATCCACTCGTTCTTCTCATTGATGTAGGCAAAGGGGATGGATGCGGTTCGCGTCCCTGCTGTCAGCTCTCCGGTACGCTCAATCTTCTCCAGTACCGTCTCTGCCCATACCGGAAACGAAAATACAGACACCAAGAGTAAGATCAGGATCATGGAAGTTATACCTGTCTTCTTCCTCATCACACTCCCTCCTCTCAATGCACGAGAATCTTGCTTAAAAACTGCCGTGTCCGCTCACTCTTCGGCTGTGCGAAAAACGTCTGCGGATCCCCTTCTTCTATGATGCGTCCCTCGTCCATGAAAATAATCCGATGGGCCACCTTTTTGGCAAAGCCCATTTCATGGGTAACCACGATCATGGTCATCCCTTCTCTGGCCAGGCCGACCATCACATCCAGCACCTCATTGATCATCTCCGGATCCAGGGCAGAGGTCGGTTCATCGAAGAGCATGATCTTGGGTTGCATGGCCAGGGCCCGGGCAATGGCCACCCGCTGTTGCTGTCCCCCGGAGAGCTGGGCCGGGTAATTCTGGGCCTTATCCGGGATGCCCACCTTTTCTAAGAGCTGCATGGCGAGTTGCTCGGCCTGCGCGCGGGGAAGCTTCCGCACCTTGATCGGCGCCAGGGTGATATTCTCCAGGGCGGTCATGTGAGGATAGAGGTTGAATTGCTGGAAGACCATGCCGACTTCGGCCCGTAGCTTGGTAAGGTTGGTCTTGGGATCGCTTAGCGCCATTCCATCGACGATGATCTCCCCCTTCTGGATCGGCTCCAGGCGATTGATGCATCGGATCAGGGTGCTCTTCCCCGATCCAGAGGGACCACAGATGACCACCACCTCTCCGGCAGCGATACGCAGGTCGATCCCCCGCAACACGTAAAGCTTTCCGAACCATTTGTGCACATCACGAAACTCGATCATAGGCTCCTTATACCACTCCCCCTTCTTCCTGTCAAGGACTATCCACGCTGCTTGACGATAGCGAGATAACCGGTCTATACTATGCCTGTATTTTTGATCGTGCAGAAGAGACTAAGGTGATCACCCTTTTTTCTCCGCCTGGCGGGCCTTGGCCCGCTCTTGCGCGATCAGGTCTCGACGCAAGATCTTGCCGGAAAGGGTCTTGGGAATGGCATCGACAAACTCGATATCCCGGATCTTCTTGTAAGGAGCAACCCGCTCTTCTACAAAGCGCAGGATCTCTTCGGCGCTGGCACGCGCTTCGGATCGCAAAAGGACAAATGCTTTGGGAACCTCACCGGCTGCCGGGTCCGGTTTGGGGACTACGGCAGCATCAAAGACGGCCGGATGTTCCATCAAGAGGGCTTCCAGTTCGGCAGGAGCCACCTGATACCCTTTGTACTTGATCATCTCCTTCTTGCGATCCACGATGTACACGTACCCCTCTTCGTCCGCCTGGGCGATATCACCGGTACGCAGCCAGCCGTCGCTGGTGAAGCTTTCGGCCGATTCTTCTGGCCGCTGCCAGTAGCCCTGCATGACCTGGGGACCTTTGACCAGGAGTTCACCGATCTCGTGGGGACCGAGTTCATGGCCGTCATCGAGATCGACGATCTTCTCCAGGGTATCGGCAATGGGGGGGCCCACCGAGGTCAGCTTGATCCGGTGCACCGGGTTTGTATTGGTCACCGGGCTGGTTTCGGTCAACCCGTACCCCTGCAGCACGGTACAGCCGTAAAGAGACTGGGCCTGCTTGGCCACTTCCGGGGGTAAGGGGGCAGCGCCGGAGAGGATAAATTCCAGGCTGGAGGTGTCAAAGCGGGTCGGATTGGGCACATTGATCAGGGCCAGCAGGGCCGGTGGGACCACAAAGAGATTGGTGATCCGGTAGCGCTGAATCAACTCGAGGCAGGTCTCGGGATCAAAGCGGGGCATGACCACCTGCGTGGTGCCGACGGCAAACCCGGCACTCATGAGCACGGTCATCCCATAGATATGATAAAAGGGGAGGAAGTCGAGGAGAACAGAGTAGCGATTGATGAGACCATTGGCCAGGAGCTGACGGATATTCGAGGTGAGGTTGTAGTGGGTGAGCATCACCCCTTTGGGCAAGCCAGTGGTCCCGCTGGAATAGGGGAGGACCGCCACATCTTTTTGGGGATCGATGCTGACCGGATACGGCTCCCCAGGAGCCTGGGCAGCCATCTCCCACACTGCTTCCAGATGATAGACCTGGCGCAGGTGGGGAAGCTGTTCGCGTACCGACTGGATCAGGGGCTCCAGTGGTCGGGCCACAAAGATGGCCGTGGCCTGGCAATCTTCGAGCTGGTGGAGAACCTCGCGCTCTTTGTACAGGGGATTCATGGTGGTCACCGTGCCACCGGCGCTCAGAATGGCCTGGAAGGCCACGAAGTACTCGGGAGCGTTGGGGGAGAAGATGGCCACACGCTCCCCTTTACCGAGTCCATCATCCTGCAGGACCCGGGTCAAGCCTCGTGCCGCTTTCCAGACGGCGGCAAAGGAATGCTCCTGGCCGTCTATAGAGATAAAGGCTGGCCGGTCAGGAGTACGCTCCACCATCCGGCCGATAAAATCGGGTAAGGGAACCACAGGATAAGGTTCAAAGCTAAACCAGGGACCGTAGATAAGCATGGACTCTCCTCCTCGGTCTGGCAAACCGAACGCTTTAGCTTGTATGGAAATCTAACCTCATCCTAAAACGAATCGCGCAGAGTTGTCAAGCAGGAAAGCATGGGACACGCATGACGATACCACGATACCGACCGGAAGAGCCTTTTCCTCCTTACGCCTTCATCGGGGGATACTCTCCTCATCCGCTCAAGCATCCTCAAGGTCACAGCTATGGACAGGAAGAAAAACCTCCACCCGTTCCAGACCCTGAAAACTGGTCGACCTGCAGCGTGTATCTGCGAGGGATCGACCTCTTCAACCATGGATACTATTGGGAAGCCCACGAGATGTGGGAAGCGCTATGGCAGGCGTGTGGAAAACGAGGGTGTCTGGCCACCTTTCTGCGCGGCTTGATTAAGCTGGCTGCGGCCGGGGTAAAGGTCCGACAGCAGCGCCCACGCGGGGTGCGGAGCCATGGAACTCAGGCCGCCAGGCATTTCCAGGCGGTGCAACAGATGGTCGGCCCTGGCAAGAAATATATGGGACTCTCCCTCGATGAGCTCATCTCTTTTGCGCAAGAGATAGCGACAGAGGCCGAGCGACTGCACGGCGATCCGGCCTTACCGGTTGAGATCGTCTTTGCCACTC
>RFHZ01000188.1 GCA_003696125.1 Nitrospinota bacterium | reverse complement strand
CTCACCTTCCATCCCCCGCCGGCAGAGCGGGTGGTCCTCGACAACGGGATGGTCATCTACCTGCTGGAGGACCACTCTTTACCCCTGTTTCGCCTGCATGCCCTGATCAGAACGGGGAGCATCTACGATCCACCCGATAAGGCCGGGGTCGCCACCCTTACCGGTCAGGTCCTGCGAGACGGGGGAACGGAGCGGATGGATAGCGAGACTTTAAACGAGGAACTCGACTTCATCGCTGCTTCCCTGGAGACGGATATCGGACTGGAGATGGGCTCGGTCTCCCTTTCCCTCTTACAGAAAGATATCGACGTGGGGCTGGCAATCCTGGCCGATGTCCTGCGGAGACCGGTGTTCAGTGAGGATGCCTTCCTGGTAGCCAAAGGCCGCCTCCAGGAATCCATCCGCCGGGAGAATGATCAGGCAGGTCGTCTGGCTAGCCGCGAGTTCCGCAAACAGCTCTATGCGCACTCCCCATATGGACGCTATCCCACCCTGCAGAGTGTTTCCCGCATCCAGCGGGCCGATCTGCAAGCCTTTCATCGTCGCTACTTTGTTCCGAATAACCTCATCCTGGCCATTGCCGGAGATTTTGAGCGGGCAGCGTTGCTGCAAAAGCTGCAAGATCTGTTTGCCGATTGGGCTCCCCAGCAGGTCTCTTTCCCCCCCCTGCCCGAGGTGAAACCGCCTCCCACCATGCGGGTCTATTACATCGAGAAGGAGATCCCGCAGACCCAGATCCGCTTAGGGACCCTGGGGATTCGCCGCAACAGCCCCGATCTCTTTCCCGTCCGGGTCATGAACTATATCCTGGGAAGCGGGGGATTTGCAGCACGTCTCTTCCGCACGGTGCGTTCTGAGCGGGGGCTGGCTTACGATGTGGGGAGCTTCTTCGATCTGTTTGTGTACCAGCCAGGCCCCTTTTTAGCCTTTGCCGAGACCAAAGCTTCCTCGACCTACGCCGTGGTCTCCCTCATGCGGGAAGAGATCGATCGTATCCGCACAGAACCGGTATCGGATGAAGAGCTGGCAGCTGCCAAAGAGGCGATCATCAATCGCTTTGTGTTTGCCTTTGATTCCAGTGCTGAAGTGGTGATGCGACGGGCCCTGGTAGAGTACGAGGGGTTACCTCCCGATTATCTGGAAACCTACCGGGAGAGGATTGCGGCCGTGAGCAAGGAGGATGTACTGCGGGTGGCGCAAAAGTATCTCCAGCCGGAGCGCATGATTCTCCTCCTGGTCGGCAACAAAGCCGCCTTTGATAAGCCGCTAGAGGCATTTGGCCCGGTAACCACCCTTTCTCTACCGACCGAAAACTGACTCCGGGAGGCTTAGTTCTTGAGAGGGACCACAATCGCCTGTCGCTCCAGGCCGATCCCCTGGGCAAATTCCCTGGCCGCCTCCACATCCGGATAGGCCCCGAGCCGTACCCGGTACCAGGTGCCGTCCGAGAAGGTCCTCTGCACGATATAGGCGTCGTAACCGGCCCTTTTTAACCGATCCCGCAATCGCTCTGCCCTCTGCTGGTTACGAAAGGCCCCGACCTGCAGGGTATACAGGGCGGCATCATCCTCCTCGCTCTGGGCTCCTTCACCGCTGGCCGCCGAATCCTCCTCGTCTTCTCGCCCGGCCACCAGCCCGAGATTAGAGCGATGGGTAATGACCTGGAATCCGTATTCGAGAAGACGCCGTACATCGCGCCAGAGACTGCGGCTCTTCAACACGGCGACGATAAGGGTATGGTCATAACGGGTAGCGGTGCCGACAAAGCAATGTCCTGCGGCCCGGGTATACCCGGTCTTCCCGCTTCCCGCGCCAGGGAAGAACCAGAGGAGCTTGTTATGATTGCGCAGGTAGCGCTTCAATCCCGGTCTCCTCTTGATGGTGTGGGTCTTGGTCCGGGCAATGCGATCAAACTCGGGATGGGAGACGGCATGCTGCATCAACAAGGCCAGATCACGCACCGTAGAGTAGTGATTGGGAGCAGGCAGGCCGCTGGCATTGCTAAAACGGGTGCTGATGGCCCCCAGGCTATGGGCTCGCCGTGTCATCAGGCGGGCAAATCGACGCTCACTACCAGCCAAAGCTTCGGCCAGGGCGACACTGGCGTCGTTCGCCGAGCTTAAGAGAATCGCATAGAGGAGATCCTCTACCGTCAATACTTCTCCGGGACGGAGATAGATCTTCGAAGGGGGGATAGAGGCAGCATGCTTACTCACCCGGACTTTCTGCTGGAGATCTACCTTCTCCAGGGCCAGTAACGCGGTCATAACCTTGGTCGTGCTGGCCATAGGCAGGCGGAGAGCAGGATTACGGGCAAAGAGCTCTTCCTGGGTACCGGCATCGATAAGGATGGCTGCTTTTGCGGTTATGGAGGGAGGAGAGGGAGCAGCAGAGAGAGAAGGTATAAGGCCAAGGAAAAGTACCAGGTAGAGAACTATACCCATCTGATCCCCTTATGACAGCAAACGCCACTCTACACCGAACCATCACCCCAACCTGCTATTAACAACATACTCAGCTCTTCTCATCAAGTCAAGTTTTTTTTCATATGTGATCACTTTTTCTCCGGCCTGACAGGCAAATTCTGGTGGTATAGAGATCTCACATGTGTTATGCTTGCCCCGGGGACTTCATGCTCCCGGTGATGTCAGCTCTTCCCTCTCGTTGCTCCGCTCCCCTTCTCCCTTTCTGGCACGGAGCATCAGTCCTACCAGGAATCCCTGGCAGGGATAGAACCGTCCCTCGGCAGGGAAGATTACCTGTTCTTTTTGTGCGCCAGCTCACCATGTTCCGGTGATATGCCGCACAGCACCCTCCTTCCTCACTCAGTATACTGGGCCTAAGAAGGAGAGAGGTTACCAACCACTCAGGTGAAAAAAGCCAGCCTTCAGCAGAGGAAAGCGTTTATGAATTCTTGTGACGTTGTCCAGCTTCCGTTTCATCAAAAAAGTCGACGGAGCCTTGGTCGTGAGGTGACCCGTACAGAGCGGTTTCGTCAGGAACAGGTGCAACGGTTTGATTTCCTCTATCGTATCAAAGCTGCCAACCACAGCACCGGTCGTAATGAAGCGGTTGCCGAATTGCTCTGTTATTTGAGCCTGTTACGAAATGCCGGCACCATCCGCCAGCAGGCGGTAGTGCAGTGGGATAAAGCCCATGTCCAGAGCATCAGTGCCTCCCAGAGCGGTCAGGTAGGTGCCCATGCTTTACCCTGTCAAATCCTCATCGATGGACAGCGGCCCTCAGACCTCCTCCTGGCAGACGTGCTCGATAGGGAGAGCATCCGCCATAGACTGCGAATGCTCTTTGGGAAGGTGACCGTGCTCCCGAAAATCTTCAATATCACCGACAGCCGGGCAGAGGACAACTGCCTGCGAGGCGCCCTGGTAGAGGCTTGTGAGACGGTGATTCGTGAGACACAGCCGGTGCAACGTTCTGCCGGGGTGCTACGACGGGGGGTAGGCTTAAACTATGGGGAAATTGAACTGACACGGGGAGACCGGCCAGAGGCAGCAGGAGTAGGTATCGATCATGCCGCGGTACAGAGCGCGTACCAGGTGTGGTGCGAACGAGCCCGAGAGACCTTTGACCGTACCATCGCCGTCGTGGAAGCACGGGGGGCCACCATGGCGGGACAGGACGTGTCAGGTGAGGTCATATATATCCTGGGACAATACCGGGACAGCTTAACCCGCCTTCCAGCCATTTTGAACGATCAGAGGATGTATAGACTGGAAGAGCACCTGTGGGTGTAGCTTCAACGTATCGATTCCCCCTAAACAAGGAGGACCACCTCATGAGTGTACGTGACGAAATTGCCTCTATCCTCGCCGAACCCCTGGTTACCCGCATCAACTTTTCCCTCGGGGGATTGGCCATTACCGGAGCCGGCTTGGGCCGGGTACGGAACGCCATTCTCCACGACAGGATCCGCGTCGTACCCGATCCGAGCCTCCCTGCCGGCGCAGGCGGTTCGTATAACGCCACCCAGAATCAGATCGGGGTCGAACCCTCTCTGACCCAGCAGCACCTGGCTTCTTCTATCCAGATGCGATCGGTATTACTCCATGAATGCTCCCATGCCCTTGTCGATCTCTCCCGTGCCGCTGCCACCACCATCCTGAGCGATGAAGCAGCCGCGTACCTGGTGCAGCTCATGTACCGCCTGGGCAGAGGGCAGAGCTGGCTACGGACCTGGGCCAGCCAGAACCAGGGCACGCCGACCGGACGGATCTTTCACGAAGCCATTCGCATCATCGACCGCTTTGCCCTCTTGCAGAGCTGTGCTATACTGCAGCTCCAGGCTTACAGTGCCCTGCGACAGGCGATCCAACAACACCCGGTGTACCGTGGGACTTCCTCCACCGCACTGACCCGGGCCGACGGCATCTGAGAGGTGATCTAACGCACAGCAGAACCCGGTCGGCTCGGGTATAGTAGAGTAAAAGGCTGATCCAGAGGAGGATCGACCCGGCCGGCATACGAGAAAGGGGGTGAGAACCTCAGTAACAGTACCCAAGCGTAAGGTTCCTGGAGACATATCCATCAGGGGAGACCCAAGCCTAAAGAAGGAGGAAAAGGATGGCCACAGATGCGTTTTTGAAGATCGACGGTATCGACGGTGAGAGTACCGACGAGAAGCACCAGAACTGGATCGAGATCCTCTCCTACAGCCATGCGATGAGCCAGCCCTCGTCCATCGCCAGCGGCACCGGGGGACGCACCGCGGAGCGGGTCAACATGTCTGACTTCTCAGTGATGAAGGTGGTGGACAAGGCGAGTCCACACCTGGCCCAGGCCTGCTGTGATGGCCGGCATATCCCCAAGGTGACCATCGAGCTGTGCGAGGCGAGTGGAGAGAAGCACAAGTTCATGGAGTACCTG
>RFHZ01000187.1 GCA_003696125.1 Nitrospinota bacterium | reverse complement strand
GTTCTCTTTATCATTTTACCATATCCACTGCAGAATGACTATAGAATTCTCCCCTTTTGCCCGCTACTCGCTCCCGGCGTCCGGCTCAGGCGGAGGAAGAGTCCTGGCGGGTCAGAGTGCCTGGCCGGCTTCCTGGATGGCGGCAGCGAGTCGTTTCACCCCTTCTGCGATCTCATCGAGGCGTGGGCTGACGAAGTTGAGCCGCAACGTATTCCTGCCTCCGCCCTGAGGGAAGAAAGGCTGGCCAGGGACAAAGGCCACCTTCTTCTCTAAGGCGACTCGTAACACCGTCTCCGCATCCATCTCCTCGGGCAGGGAGAGCATGAGGAACATGCCCCCCTCCGGTCGTGTCCAGGTCACCCCATCCGGCATATGGGTGGCCAACGCCTGCAGCATCTGGTCTCGCTTGGCCCTGTACGCCTGGCGGAGCCGGGCAATCTGCGGGTCGAGCCGGCCGCTGGCACAGTACCGGTAGACCAGGTGTTGGGCAAAGGTGTTGGTATGCAGATCACTCACCTGCTTCACCAGGGCGAGCTTTTCGATCACCCTGGCCGGAGCGTACACCCAGGCCACCCGGATCCCTGGCGCAATGGTCTTGGAGAAGGTACCTGTGGAGATGACCGCTTCGTTGCCCCCTTCCAGGGCGGCCAGGGAGGGAAGGGCTTCTCCTTCGTAGCGCAGATCACCATAGGCGTTGTCTTCCAGAATGGGAATCCCCCGTTCCAGCGCATAGTGAAGGAGTCGCTGTCGCCGTTCCTGCGTCAGGGTGATCCCGGTCGGGTTCTGGAAATTGGGGAGGGTATAGATCAGCTTGGGCGTGCAGGAGGAGAGGAGGGAAGGGAGCCGGTCCACCTCCATCCCCTCGGCGTCTAAGGGAACGGCCAGGTACCCGGCCTGGCAGCTATCAAAGGCCTGGATGGCCGCCAGATAAGAGGGATTCTCCAGCAGAACCACGTCCCCCGGGTTCAGGAGAAGACGGGCGGCCAGCTCGATCCCCTGCTGGGATCCATGCGTGATGAGGATATTCTCCGGTCCGGCCTGAAATCCCTGCGCGGATAAGCGCTCGGCGATCAGCTCCCGCAAAGGGAGCAGCCCTTCTGTGGTCCCGTACTGTAGAACCGTATCCCCTTGCTCTGCCAACAGCTCTGCAGTCATCTCCCTGAGCACTGTGGCCGGAAACAGGCTGGGATCGGGTAAGCCGCTGGCAAAGGAGATGACGCCCGGCTGGGCGGCCAGCTTGATCAGCTCCATGATGGCCGAGGGTTTGACCCGCTCCATCCGTTGGGCGTACTTCGCCTGCCAGTCCAGTTGCATCACCGGTTTTGCCCTGGTCATATTGCCTCCTTTCTCTACGCATCTCTCCACATTCAGTAACTACGACCCTGTCTACACCGCCGAGGACGCCGAGTACGCAGAGTTTTTTTGCTTATATTATCCCGGCGGTCTCTGCGGGCTCGGCGGTGAAAAGTCCTTCCGGTCACGCCTGGCCTACAGAGTACAAAGGGTCAGTCATCGCTACTTAAGTAACTATGACTAACATTTTGCGTTGCGCACTTTTCTGTCCCCAGAACCCAGCG
>RFHZ01000186.1 GCA_003696125.1 Nitrospinota bacterium | reverse complement strand
GTTAAAAGGTGGAACCTATCATTTCAAGAAGCAATGGGGAGCCATCGACCAGCCGCTATGCTGGGAATACTGGACCAGGGGAAAGGATGCTCCTCCTATACTCCAGGCAGAGAACTCCCGGTACAGCGCGATGGTGCACATGTGGAAAAGGCTTCCCCTGCCCATAGCCAACCTTATCGGACCCTGTATCCGCAAGCGGTTGAGTAACTGAGCCTGTAAGCCGATGAAGATCATTTTCTGGGCCTGCCTGAGCATTCTGGTCTATATCTATGCCGGGTACCCGGTGCTGCTCTGGGTGATGCGGCAGCTCCGGGGCGTTAAGGCGGTCGAGAAGAAACCCATCTTCCCTCATGTCACCCTGATCATCTCTGCCTATAACGAAGCCAGGGTGATACGGCAAAAGCTGGAGAATGCCCTGGCCTTGCACTATCCCCGGGAAAAGCTGGAGATCATCGTGGTATCCGATGCCTCTACGGACGAGACGGATCAGGTCGTTTCCCAATATGAATCTCAGGGGGTCATCCTGTTACGCCTGCAGGAGCGGCAGGGGAAGACGGTGGGACTCAACCAGGCGGTGGCCATGGCGCAGGGAGAGATCCTGGTCTTTTCTGATGCCAATGCGCTGTATGATCCGGATGCGATTGGTCATCTGGTGGCTAACTTTGCCGATCCGAATGTCGGTTATGTGACCGGAGCCTCGTGCTACATCAAAAAGGATTCCTCCTTTGTGGGATGGTGTGAAGACCTGTACTGGAAGTACGATCTGCAGATAAAGAAGCTCGAAAGCCAGGTCGAGTCGATGGTAGGGGCTGATGGTACCATCTATGCGATCCGCAAGGAGCTCTATACCCCTCTCCAACCCCAGGATATCAACGATTTTGTAAACCCGTTACAAATCATCAGGCAGGGATTCCGGGGGGTATTTGAGCCCAAAGCGCTCTGCTATGAGCAGACCATGCACCACTTCGAAGAGGAGTTCCGGCGCAAAGTCAGAATCGTGGCTCGCAGCCTGAGGGGCTTGATGCGGGAACGGGCTTTACTCAATCCAGGACAATTTGGCTTCTATGCCCTGGAGTTACTATCGCATAAGCTGTTGCGCTGGTTTACGCCCGTATTCCTTTTGGGGATGGCGATCACCAATATCCCGCTCTGGACGAGAGGAACGATCTATACCGTTACCGGCACCCTGCAGGCCCTGTTCTATGCTTTTGCCGGTCTGGGATTTCTCCTGTCCCTTTTCAGGGTAAAATCGCATTTTCTCTATTTCCCCTATTATTTCTGCCTGATCAATCTCGCCTCCCTCTGTGGGATCTGGAAGGCGTGTCGAGGCACGGTACCCATTACCTGGGAACCGGAGCGAGAGAGGAGAGAAGATCTGGCAAAGCGGCAATCCTTCCTTGTACCCCTGGTAAGCGTTATGCTGATCAGTGTAGGAAGTGTGGTTC
>RFHZ01000185.1 GCA_003696125.1 Nitrospinota bacterium | reverse complement strand
GTTCCGTCCAGTATAGACCGGAAAGGCGACCTTGAGCAGCGGTTGCTGGGTGGCGGCGTACTGTGAGGCGGGGAGATCGGCGATGTTGACATCGGCCCGACCGGTCACCACCGCCTGGATGGCGTCGGCGTTCTTGTCATAGCGCTGGATTTTAAACCCGTATCTGGCCGCATTCTCCGTAGCCCAGGTATCCGAAACGCTGCCGTTATTGACGGTGACCGTTTTCCCTTTCAGGTCCTCCGGTCCCTTGTACTGGGCCGCCACCGCCTTGCGCGTCAGGAAACCGAGCCCGGTCTGCATGTACCCCTCGGTGAAGAGCATGCGCTCGGCCCGCTCCGGTGTGATGTTGGTGGGGGCAATGATGAATTCGTACCGTTTGGCAAAGAGACCGGCAAAGATGGCCGACCAGTTGACATCGATGATTTCGGCACCGGGTCGTCCCAGCCGTTTCGCGATCTCCTTCCCCACATCGACCGAAAACCCCTGCACCTCTCCGGAGGGGAGTCGCATGGCAAAGGGGGCAAAACCGACATCAGCCGCGATCTTCAGCGGTTGATCCGCCGGGTGATCCGCACCCGTCTGCGCCCAGACCCTGTTCCCCCCAAACCCGGCTAGAGAGAGGAGGAGCAACAAAAGAGCAATGGCCAGCATCCTGTTTCGCATACGAAATGATCTGTTCATCTTTTCCTCCTTCTATAAGAGTAACGAGTAATGAGTGATGAGGACTGAGTAGGGGCGCAGCGCGCTGCGCCCCTACAGACTTTTGTGCCTGGTTTATGGCACCAGAATGGCTCTGGTCACCTGCGCCTCCTGTTGCCGTCCCAACCACTCCGCCTGCTGAAACGCCTCGTTGATCTGCTCCAGGGGAAACTTGTGGGAGACCACCCTGGTCAGCGGGTACTTGTCCTTGGTCCGCTCCAGGAAATCGACCGCCACCGAAAGGATCCAGGGATCGTAGTGGGCGGTGGTGATGATGGTGGTCATGTTGAACAGGACACGAGACATATCAAAGGTCACATTGCTTCCCGGCCAGATGTTACCGATCTCGACATAGACACCCCCTTTGCGCACCATGTCGAGTCCTTCCGGGATTACCTGCGGGTACCCGACCACTTCCAGCACCACATCGGCCCCGCCCCGGTACCCGGTCAACTCCTTGACCCGGGCGATACGTTCCTGCGGCTCTTTCAACTCGTTGATATCGATGACATGGTCGGCACCACACTGCCTGGCCAGTTCCAGCCGGCCTTTCACTCCATCGATGCTGATGATGAGCCCAGCTCCCCGCTCCTTGGCCGCGGCAACCGCGTAGAGACCGAGTCCCCCTGCCCCCTGGATCACCACCGCATCCCCCATCTGGAGGTTGGCCCGGTGCAGGGCATAGATCACCTGGGAGAGGGCGCAGTTCACCGGGGTCAGTGCTTCATCGGATAACCCCTCCGGTACCTTGAAGACGAAATGGCCGGGGTAGAGATAAAAATATTCGGCGTACCCGCCGTTACAGTACGGGTACTCCTCTACAGAAGCGCGGAAGCGGAAACGATGCGGACAGTGGTTCCACTCCCCTCGCAGGCAGTTATAGCAGTGACCGCAGGGGAAGAAGTAGGGGAAGACCACCCGGTCCCCTTCCTTCAGCGGCAGTCCCCGCGAATCGGTGGTCACGCCCGGACCGAGCGTATGCACCACCCCGGTCAGCTCATGGCCCAGGATGACCGGTCCCGGCTTTCCGGAGAGCATCGGTTTCATCTCACCACGCCAGTAGTGGAGATCTGAGCCACAGATCCCGCTGGCCGTCACCTTGATCAGAATTCCTCCCGGTTCAACCGGTGGAGGAGGGTACTCCCGGATCTCGAACTGGTAGGGTTTGACCAATACCGCTGCTTTTCCTTTCATCATCATCCTCCCTTCTTATCTTTCTACCCGTTCACAGGGCCATTCTATCCCCTTTGGGTGGTTGACGCAACAAAAACCCTCCTCCTTCCTGAGACTTTCTCCCTTAAGGAGACTTCCCCTTCTGTTCCACCCTATACGGGATGGTGCGCACCACCGGGTTCATCACGTTCTCGTTCAGGTACAGGGTGACCAGGATGGTGTACCGGCCAGGAGGAAGGGTATCCTGGAGATCGAGGACAAATTTCCCTTTCCCGTCATGAGGGACGGTACCGACTTTGACCACCCGTTTATGCGAGTCGAGGACGACGTAACGGCAGACCGGGATCTCCGGTTTTCGCTCGGACAGGGTTTCAGAGAGCGGTTTGCGCCGGATCTCGTATGTGCGCAGAAACTTCTCTATCTTCTCCACCTCGGCCCGGATCTCGATGCGGCCGTTTTGCTGGGTGATACCGGTGATATAGGCCTGGCGCGGTATGGCGTATTTG
>RFHZ01000184.1 GCA_003696125.1 Nitrospinota bacterium | reverse complement strand
TACCCCACGATGTACGTGCCGGTCCCCACGGCGATAAGCTGCTGCCTATCGTTATGGAGTTCCATGCGGGTGACCGCCACCTTAGGGGGTGTCTGCAAGGCCCTTCCCTCTCACCGGGATTAGCCAACGGAGACGGCTACCAGTTTCATCGGTTTTTAGGCAAGATCGCCCTCGTTTCCCTCACCATGGTTCTGTCTTCCATCCGTCTAGAGAAGCAAAGGCATTGCTCTCGACTACTTTTCGGCACTGGTGAGATTGAGCAGCCTCGCCTGCACTACCTCCATGATAGAATCTCGCACAAAAGTGCTGGCATTTAATATCTCTATACCGATTAATTCCCCTTTTGCATTGAGTTCAGCGGTAATGTTGGGACTCAGCTCAACACTGTTCGCTTCTTCCTCATCTGTAATAACGAGATGCAGAACATCTTCTTTTTCGAAATAGAACATTTTTGGTTTCTTCATGTTTTACCCCACGATGTACGTGCCGGTCCCCACGGCGATAAGTTGCTGCCTATCGTTATGGAGTTCCATGCGGGTGACCGCCACCTTGTTCCCGATGCGCAGGATAAATCCCTTGGACACAAAGAACTCGCCGATACCCGGACGCAGATAGTCGATCCGCAGATCAATGGTTCCCAGCCGGGACAGGCGTTCCATCTTCTGCCGGATCGACTCCCCTTCCAGCTTCTGTAGCACCCCCAGAAAGGCGGCCAGACCACCGGTCACATCAAGGGTAGCCGAGATCACCCCCCCGTGTAAGGTGCCTCGAATGAAATTGCCGATAAACTCCTCTCGCATCCTAAGCCGCAAACTGACCTGGTCGCTATCCAGGGAGACCACCTGCAATCCGAGCAGCCTGTTAAAGGGGATCTGCTCGGTAAACAGGGTCTTGATGAGGGCCAGTGTCTCTGCATCGAGCTTGAGATCCATCGCACTATCCTTCCTCGGCATGACCATTTGTTCTGTTTCCCCATATTGCTCTGGCCTCTTCCAACAAGGCAAACACCTTGCCATCGTCCCCTTCTGAGGTCCGGCCCACCAGGTGAGTTCTCCACCGCTCTGGAATCCCTGCTTTCCCGTGCAGAGCACCCATGGCCGCTCCGACGATGGCACCGATGGTGTCGTTATCTACCGTATCGTTTACCGCTCTCACCATCGCCTCTTCTGGATCCTCCCCATGGCGCATCAGGATAAAGAGGACGCTCGGTACCGTCTCCAGGAGAAAGGCTCCTGAAAGCCATTCCTGGCAGGCTTCCACCACGGAGAGTCCTCTGCGATAAGCCGCAGGAACCTTTTCCTCCACGAACCGCCAGATCGGTCCCTCGTACTCCTCCTGAAAGATCCCACCCCGTGGACGATAATGTTCATCCAGTTCCAGCTCTCTGGCCACAGAAACATAGGTTTCGATCCACCAGTACGGCTCCGGCGGCCTGGACATGGACAGGAGGTGCCAGAGCATGGCGATAAAAGCCAGGCAGGCGGCAATCGATCCGGAATCGTTGTGGGTCATCATGGCTGACAGGGCGGTATCAACCCAGAGCGCAGTGGTTCCTGAAGGGAGATGCGGTATCAACATGGGGGCGATCCGCATGAGCGCTCCATTGCCGGCCGAACGGGGACCGCACCTGTACCAGGGACGCCCGGCCTGGTAGTTATAGAGAAAACGCTGCACGGTAGAGCCGATCCCGAATACGCGTCCCTGAGCAAAACGGGCTGCCACCCGTTCCGGGTTGAACCCCCTATCCACGATCATCTGCTCGAGGGTCCAGAAGGCGAGTTGCGTATCATCAGAGGGGAGTCCCACCGCCGCATTCCGGGCATAAGGGTTGGGGAGGTAGTCGCGGACCTCTCCATATACCTGCCGGCGCTTCTGCGGCAACATCCCTTCCGTGGTGTTCCCCAGCGCATCTCCGATGGCCAGTCCCAGCATCATACCGGCAACGCGGTCAAAGTCGAGGTCCCCGGGCATCGGATCCGGTGGCTTATCAAAGAGCGGACCTCGCCGTAGCTGGATCTGGGCCGTGTCAAAGAGGTAGTCCAGCGTGGTGCTATTGCTCATGGAGAACTCCTCTTCTCTGACCAGCATCTAACTTGACAAGGTTACATTTGCATTTTACCGCAGAGAACGCTGGGGTCGCAGAGGATATTCTGGGATGAATTTCCAAAAAAATGCTGTTCCTCTCCGTGTTCTCTGCGGACTCTGCGGTGAATTTAACATCGTCGAGCTAAACAAAGTGGGGCATCACCGTTTCCGCAAAACAGGCCATATCCTCTAAGACCTCTTGTTCACTCGATCCAACAAAAATCAAAGCGGAGAGGAGATCACAGCCAGCCTCCTGGTAGCGGCCGACCTGTTCAACAATCTGGTCAGGTGTTCCGATCAGGTTGCGCTCCCGGTGATCCCCCAGCGGTTGCTGTTTGAGGGTCGATTTTCGCAGAGAGAGGAGATGCTGAAAGACCTGCGAGTTGACAAACTTCTGCATGGCTTTTTCCGGGGTATCGGCGATGCTCACCACTAACTGGGGAGCAATGGTGATCGTGGCAGGATTCCGTCCAGCCGCTTCTGCCATGCTGCGGATACGATCTACCCGTTGACGGATTTCCTCTGGACTCAGGATGGCTGGTAACCAGCCATCACCGTACCGGGCGACACGCTGCATCCCCTGCTCAGAGTTCCCCCCGATCCAGATCAGTAGCGGGTTCTGCAGGGGCTTGGGGT
>RFHZ01000183.1 GCA_003696125.1 Nitrospinota bacterium | reverse complement strand
ATTGCTGCTGCGTGGGCAGACCAACTTTGTGCGCATGCTCTGGAAGTTCTCCCGGGTCTATCATGCCGAACGCCAGTATCGCGACCACTTTCAGGAGGTACAATATCGCTTGCGTCCCCCGCAAGAGACTCTCCTGCAGAAACCATCCCCAGATCAACTCTATATCCACCTTCCCGCACCAGGTCAGGGAGAGAAAAAGCCCGACTCCTGCTGACGGTTAGCCTCTTGACGACAGCGAAGGAGGAGAACGGAGACGGCGCTCCCTTGCTTCTCGAAGGGAAAAATGCTATAAGACATCTGTCCAGCAACGTTGGAGATGCAGGGAGGGCAGAGATGTCTCGACTCGAGATACCAACACCGGCCAAGATTAATCTGGGGCTTGCGGTACGGGGAAGGCGTCCGGATGGGTACCATGAGATCGAGACCATCCTGCAACTGGTCGATCTGACCGATCGGCTGATTTTGGAGCGGGAAGAGACAGGTCAGATCTCACTGGAAACCGACCATCCCTCTCTCCCCAACGACGAGAAGAATCTCGTGTATCAGGCAGCCCGTTTGCTGCAACGACATACCGGTTCCTCCTGGGGGGTGCGGATGCAACTGCAGAAGCATATCCCGATCGGTGCCGGGTTAGGCGGGGGGAGTGGTAATGCGGCCTTTGCCCTCTGGGGACTCAATGAACTCTGGGAGTTGGGGCTCACCAGAGAGGAACTGCAGGAGTTGGGTCGGGCGCTCGGCAGTGATGTCCCCTTTTTCCTCTTTGCTGCCCAGGCGGTCGGGACAGGCAAAGGGGATGCTCTCTCCCCACTCCCTCCCCTTCCTCCCCTGCCGGTTCTGCTGATCAATCCTGGTTTCTCCCTATCCACGGCCCTTATCTACCGGCGGGTGAGATTGGTATTGACAAAGCGAGAAAATCGTATTACTATGCTTAGGCGCTTTTTTCTGATGGGGGATGTAGAGGCGATAGGTCGTCATCTCTTTAATGACCTGGAAACCGTTGTTCTTGAGGACCACCCGGTAATTGGAGAGATGAAGGAGGCCTTGCTGGCTCGGGGAGCCGAAGGCGCCATCATGTCGGGGAGTGGTCCAACGGTTTTAGGGCTCTTTGCCGAGAGGCAGACGGCACAGGACGCTTTGCTACATCTTCAGCAGGAACACCGAGGCTGGTGGATACATCTCACCACGACTCTACCTTCATTGGAAGACATGTGGCAGCGGGTCAGAAGAGATAGTACCTAGGGTGTGGTTAAGGGACTGTTCGCCTCTTTCCTGATCATCAAGCCTGATACCCCTGTCTTCGAGCGCGAGTTTCCTCACGCTACCGACCGTGTATACCGACCGAGATTTACCGTTGAGGGATCGACGAGAGATACGTGTCATGCCATAAGCAAAGGCAGAGGGGGAGTCATGATATCACGAGAGTTTTTGGTTTTTTCCGGCCGGGCCAATCCACCGCTGGCCCGAGAGATCTGCCAGTACCTCTCCATCAAAGAGGGGGGAATCAGTATCTCCAACTTCAGCGATGGAGAGATCTATGTCCAGATCCATGAGAATGTGCGGGGACGCGATGTCTTTGTGGTCCAGCCGACCTGTCCACCGGTGAATGAGAACCTGATGGAGCTCCTGATTATCGTGGATGCCTTGAAGCGGTCATCAGCACGGCGTATCACCGCGGTTGTCCCCTATTATGGCTATGCCCGGCAGGATCGGAAAGACAAACCACGCGTGCCGATCACGGCCAAACTGGTGGCTGATCTCTTTACCGCGGCCGGAGTCGATCGGGTACTGGCCATGGATCTGCATGCCGGACAGTTACAAGGGTTCTTTGATATGCCGGTCGATAATCTGTTTGCCACGCCGGTGTTACTCGACTACATCAAAAAGCAGGATTACGGGGACCTGATGATCGTCTCTCCGGATGCCGGGGGAGTGGAGCGAGCCCGGGCCTTTGCCAAGCGCTTAGGCGCCACGCTGGGAATCATCGATAAGCGCCGGGAGGGGCAGAATGTCTCCCATGTGATGAACATCATCGGTGATGTGAAGGGGAAGGATGTGGTCCTTCTCGATGACATCATCGATACGGCCGGAACGATCGTCAATGCGGCGCAGGCGTTGATGGAGAACGGGGCCCGGAGTGTCCGCGCTTACTGTACCCACCCGGTCTTCTCCGGTCCTGCCATCAGCCGGCTGCAAGACTCACCCCTGCAAGAAGTGGTGGTTACCGACACCATTCCTCTCCGGCCAGAGGCTCTTCGCTGCAAGAAGATCACGGTGCTCACCGTGGCACCACTTTTGGGAGAAGCGATTCGCCGCATTCATCTCGACGATTCGGTCAGCTCACTATTCGTCTAACTTACCATGCCTCGACGTGCCAGGGAGGAAAAGAGAAGAGCAGAGGAGTAAAGGATGGAAAGCTTTACCGTAGTAGGAAAGAAGCGGGAACAGACCGGGAAGGGGGCGGCCCGCAAGATTCGGAAACAGGGAATGATTCCGGGCGTTGTCTACAAGGAGACGACTTCGATACCGGTTGTCGTGGACCCACGCCAGATCGAACGGATCCTCCGTTCTCCTTCCGGGGAAAATACTATCTTCCAGTTTACCGTGGAGGGAGAAGAACAACGTGAGCGGAAGGTGATCATTCGTGATCTGCAGTACGATCCGGTGAAGGATGCCCTGCTCCATGTCGATCTCTACGAGATCTCCATGGATGAAGAGATCACGGTGCGGGTACCGCTCGAACTGGTGGGGGAACCGGTCGGGGTAACCAGAGGAGGTTCCTTATCCCACCTCCTCTGGGAACTGGAGATCGAGTGCCTTCCTGACCGGATCCCGCCCAAGATCGAAGTCGATGTCTCCCAACTCGATATGGGGGATGTGCTCACCATAGCCGACCTGTCCATTCCAGAGGGGATCAGGGTCTTACACGACCCGGAAGATCCGGTGGCCACGGTATCCGTGGCGGCAGCCGAGGAGGAAGAGGTCGAGGAAGCGGCACCGGAAGAGGCCGGACAGGCTGAAGAGCGTGAGGAAAGCGAAGAGAGTTGAGAATTCTGGTTGGTTTGGGGAATCCAGGGGGCGAATACGAGCGAACCAGGCACAATGTGGGGTTCTGGGCGCTTGATGCCCTGGCAGAGGCCTATCAGATCGAGCTCAAGCCGAGTCCCCTTTCTGCCCATATCGGTCGTGGAACTATCGCCGGGACCGAGGTCATCCTGGCCAAGCCGATGACGTTTATGAATCGGAGTGGGGTGGCGGTACGGAAACTCTCCGACGCCTACCAGGCCGCTCCTTCCGCCTTTCTCCTCCTCCACGACGATATCGATCTCCCTCCCGGAACGGTCCGGGTGAAGTGGCGAGGAGGGGATGCCGGACACCGGGGGGTACGGTCAGTAATAGAGCACCTGGGTACCAACGAGGTCCTCCGGATCCGGATCGGGGTGGGACGTCCCCCTCCCGGAGAGGATGTGTCTGCGTATGTGCTCAGTTGCTTCCCAGAAGAGGAAAGGAGAACGGTGGAAGAGGCGATTCGCGAGGTGGTGTTGGCACGGGTCTCTGCCCTCCTGCAAGGGAAAATACGGGATCCGAGAGGGTTAGGGGATGCGGTGTAATAAGGTCAGAAGAAGGTAGGGAGGAAACATGTCCATATATAACTTCTTAGCCCCGGTTTTCGGGATAGCAGGATTAGGGATTGCCTTTGCGCTGTACAAGTATATTCTCAACCAGCCGGCCGGTAATGCCACCATGGTCGAGATTGCCGAAGCGATCCATGAAGGCGCCATGGTTTTCCTGAAACGAGAATACCAGATCCTGGCCATCTTTGTGGGGATCGTCTTCCTCTTGCTGACCTTTGCCATCAACATCCTGACCGCGGTGGCCTTCCTCTGTGGGGCGATCTGCTCCATGTGCGCCGGATTTTTCGGGATGAATGCCGCCACCCGGGCCAATGTGCGGACGGCACAGGCGGCAACGAGCGAGGGTCAGGGGAGGGCGCTAGAGATCGCCTTTTCCGGTGGAGCGGTCATGGGATTGTCGGTGGCCAGTCTCGGCCTCCTGGGGGTGAGTCTCTTCTTCCTGATCTTTGCAGGCAGCAATCCGGCGGTCATTAACGGTTTTGCCATGGGGGCCAGCTCCATCGCCCTCTTTGCCCGGGTCGGGGGAGGGATT
>RFHZ01000182.1 GCA_003696125.1 Nitrospinota bacterium | reverse complement strand
CGAGTAATGAGTAATGAGTAATGAGGACTGAGGACTGAGTGATGAGTAATGAGTAATGAGTGATGAGTGATGAGATGAGTGATGAGTAGGGGCGACGCATGCGTCGCCCTTACCAGTGTGTCGCCCCTCAGGCCGGTGAGAGCTGGGCTCCTCCGTCTACCCGTAGCACCTGACCGCTGACAAAGTCGGCCAGGGGAGAGACGAAGAACTGGACCGCACAGGCCACCTCATCTGGCCGGGCATGGCGGATCAGGGTAGGGGAATCCATCGCCTTGACCAGCTCTTCCTGGGCCTGGCCGGTGGCTACGAAACGACCGGTCAGTGTCCCGCCCGGTGCGACCATGTTTACCGTGATCCCGTACGGCCGGAGCTGGGCGGCCAGGCACCGGGTATAGTGGGTCTGGGCCGCCTTGGCACTGGCATAGATCGTCCCTTCTATTCTGCCGACAAAGCTGGCCACCGACCCGATGTTCACGATGCGTCCCCACCCCCGTTCAATCATCCCCGGCACCACGGCCCGGCAGCAGAGGATGGTGGTCATCAGGTTGCGGTCGAGGATCGCTTCGATATCCTCCACCGCAATCCCGATGGCATCGTTAGGTTGCGGTTTGCCTCCGGCCGCCGCGATATCGCCTCCGGCGTTGTTCACCAGGATATCGATCGGTCCCAGGTCCTGCTCGATCCGGCGAACCGCTTCCTGCACCTGTACCGGATCAGAAACATCGGCAAACACCGTGGTCACCGGTACCCCCAGTTTTGCCAGTTCTGCAGCAACATGGTGGGTAGAAGGGGCTTCACCGAACTCGGCCGCGGTCTGATCAGAGCGGCTATGCACCACAATGGAAGCCCCACAGCGGGCCAAGCGCTCGGCAATGGCCCGTCCCAGTCCCCGGGCAGAGGCGGTAACCCAGGCCACCTTTCCAGAGAGCATCTGGGGGTCTACGCATTTCATCTATCCGCTCCTCCCCTCTCTGGGTCTACTCTTCATCGGTTACACACCCCTGGGAGGCAGAGGAGACCGTCTTGATATACTTGTACAGCACCCCTTTGTTCACCTTATAGGGAGGAGGGGTCCACTGCTTGCGGCGCTCGGCCAGGACCTGTTCCGGCACCTCCAGGGTCAGGGTGTTCTTCTCCGCATCGATGGTGATCGTGTCCCCGTTTTGCACCAGGGCAATGGTTCCACCCACCTGTGCTTCTGGGGTGACGTGACCGACCACAAACCCGTGGGTGCCGCCAGAGAAGCGACCATCGGTCACCAGGGCCACACTCTTACCCAAACCTGCCCCCATGATGGCGGCGGTGATGGAGAGCATCTCCCGCATTCCCGGTCCCCCTTTGGGTCCTTCGTAGCGGATGACGACCACATCCCCTGGCTGGATCTCTCCTCCCTGAATCGCCTTGAGGCAGTCTTCCTCTGAGTCATAGACCTTGGCCGGACCGGAGAAGCGGGTCCCTTCTTTCCCGGTGATTTTGGCCACCGCCCCCTCTGTGGCCAGGTTACCGTAAAGGATCTGGAGGTGGCCGGTCTTTTTGATCGGAGCGGAGAGCGGGGCGATGATCTTCTGCCCGGCAGCCAGGTCTGGTACATCCTCCAGGTTTTCGGCCAGGGTCTTGCCGGTAACGGTCAGACAGCTCCCATCCAGCAGGCCTTCGCGCAGGAGCATCTTCTGGACTGCCGGAACCCCTCCCACCTCGTGCAGGTCCTCCATGACATACTGGCCGCTCGGTTTGAGGTCGGCCAGGTACGGGGTGCGATTGCTGATCTCTTGAAAATCATTGATGGTCAGGGACACCCCTGCCGCTTTGGCAATGGCCATGAGGTGCAGGACCGCATTGGTCGATCCTCCCAGCACAATGACCATGGTGATGGCGTTTTCAAAGGCCTTCCGGGTCAGGATATCGCGCGGTTTGATATCCTTTTCCAGCAGCAGCCGGATCGCCTTTCCCACCTCCCGGCATTCCCGTCGCTTCTCCTCACTGGTGGCCGGGGAAGAGGAGCTGTAAGGGAGGCTCAGTCCCAGCGTCTCGATGGCAGCCGCCATGGTATTGGCCGTGTACATCCCCCCGCAGGCCCCGGCTCCCGGGCAGGCATGGTGAAGCACGTCTTTGAGTCCCTGCTCATCGAGTTCTCCGGCCAGAAACTTTCCATAGGCTTCAAAAGCAGAGACGATATCGAGTTTCTGCTCGTGGAAGTAACCTGGACGGATCGTCCCCCCGTACACCATGATACTGGGCCTGTTGATGCGGGCCATGGCCATTACCGAGCCCGGCATGTTCTTATCGCATCCCGGCACGGTGATCAGGGCATCGTACCACTGGGCTCCCATCACGATCTCGATCGAATCGGCGATGAGGTCACGCGAGGGGAGGGAGTACTTCATCCCCTCGGTTCCCATGGAGATCCCATCACTCACCCCGATGGTATGGAAGATGAGGCCGATCAGTCCGGCTTCTCGCACCCCCTCTTTGACCTGTCTGGCCAGATCGTTGAGGTGCATGTTGCACGTATTCCCTTCCCAGCCCATGCTGGCGATACCGACCTGTGCTTTGTTCATGTCCTCATCGCTCAGCCCTATGCCGTAGAGCATGGCCTGTGATCCAACCTGTGCTCGTTCCTGGGTGAGCCGGCAACTGTACCTGTTGAGCGGATTTCCCATTCTTCCCTCCTTTTGACTGATCAACCAAATCGAATAAGCAGGTAGAGGCGCAGCGTACCGCGTCCCTACCAGACGTCCAGTGACCTCTGTGCCTGGGCTGTCTGTATATTTTGCGCATAGCACCATAGCAGAGAGTCCCGCGTCTGTCAATGCCAAAGATGATGCTGGTATCTGTCTCACGTTACTGGGAGACCATATCCCCTGAGAGATGGGTTAGTCGCCAACGTTCCGCACCATACTCCGGGATGCCACGGTAGGAGCGGTTTCAACCGCGACCCCAAAGAGAGCACCGTCACGCTGGGTCGCGACTGGAGTCGCTCCTACAAGGTACGGGTGGACCCATCGTCATTGGGTAGCACAATGCTGTCTCTGGAGAAAGGCAATGCCACTAAGATGAAACAGGAGTCCATTGGTCAAGGCCAATGGCAGGACGAAAAGCTGCTGAAGAAGCATTGGCAACTGGTGGAGGAAACGCCGGGTAGAGACGATGGAGTGTGGATCACCGATGGTTCCGGGTTTCCCAAGAAAGGCGAGTATTTTTTATATCTCCAGCGTTTTCAAAACCGCTCTGTCCACATCGCCGTAGAATACGATGTCCAATCGCTCAAGTACCTCTTCCGGCAGCCCGGCGAATTGCGCTTTGCTGCTCAAGGGGACGAGCACTCTGATTGCGCCGCTTTCCAGGGCCAGTTGAAGCGGCTCTGTGATGGAAGCGGGGCCCCTGATGTTTCCTTGAATCGTCAGGTCACCCAGGATGACCGTTCCGGCCTGTACTCGCTTGTTCCGGATGGCTGAGATCATGGCAGCAAAAAACGCCACGCCGCACGGACATTCCACCCGTCCGCCCGACAGATCCACCGCCTCGGCGAATATGTCTTTCCGGGCCAATTCCTGCGTCAGGCCCAACCTATCCTTGACGTTCTGTAGATAGGTGAACGCCCGGTTCAGCGATTCCTTAAGAGACTTGTCGAGGCCGGTGGGCGTGCGAAGCTTCCCCGTCCCGGCCGTGATCGTCACTTCCAACCGGAAAAGAGCCACTTTCGCTTCGGCGTCCACCGCCGCTGTGTAGACCGTTCCCGGAGGGAGCGGATCCTGGGAAATAAGAGCGGCGCCGCCCTGCTCGGGCACCCCGACGGTCCGCTCTACATCCGTCTCAAGGT
>RFHZ01000181.1 GCA_003696125.1 Nitrospinota bacterium | reverse complement strand
GGATGTGCTCAGCCGATTACTCTTTGGCAGCCGGGTTTCCATCATTGTGGGACTGAGCACGGTTGCCCTGGCCGGTACGCTGGGTACACTTCTGGGCTTGATCTCCGGGTACTACGGAGGGAGGATCGATGACCTGATCATGCGCTGGGCAGATATCCAGATGGCCTTTCCCGGCCTGCTCCTGGCCTTATCGGTCCTGGCCCTCTTTGGTCCTTCCTTACAGAACATGATCCTGGTCCTGGCCTTCAACAACTGGATGTGGTACGCCCGCCTCACCCGTGGAGTCATGCTCTCCTTACGGGAATCGCTCTTTGTCGAAGCAGCCCGCGTCATGGGAGCGAATGACCGTCGCATCATCTTCAAGCACTGCTTTCCCAGTCTCGCCTCCCCTCTCATCACCCTGGGTACCCTGGAGGTGGCCCGGATGATCCTTTCCGAAGCTTCTTTAAGCTTTCTCGGTTTTGGGGTCCAGCCGCCTACCCCGGCCTGGGGCCTGATGCTGGCCGAGGGACGAGGATACCTTCCCATTGCTCCCTGGCTGGTCACCTTTGCCGGCATCTGTATCGGGACCACCGTCCTTGCCCTCAACCTGGTGGCAACCTGGCTACGCAGTATCAGCGATCCCTATCAGCGCTATAAGCTGGTGCAACACACCGGTTAACCGTGAACAGAGGAGTCTAGCATGAAGATCACACAGATAAAGACACTGCACTGCCATGCAGGATGGCGACCATGGACTTTTGTGAAGATCGAGACGGATGAAGGGATAGTCGGCTATGGAGAGTGTAGCGATAATCGTACCCCTCATGCCATTGCCGGCTGCGTGCAGGACCTGAGCGGCCTGCTGATCGGGAGGGATCCGCGACCCATAGAGATGATCTACTGGGATCTCTATCGGCACACGCGACAGAGTCCGGGAGGGATTGCCCAGAAGGCCATTGCCGGTATCGATTGTGCCCTGTGGGACATTAAAGCCAAAGCGCTGGGCGTTCCGGTATACGAGCTCTTAGGAGGTCCCACCCGAGACCGGGTGCGTCTCTACTGGTCGCACTGTGGTACCTACCGGGCCAGGTATGGACAACATCTGGGGACTCCTCCCATCCGGACCCTGTCCGATATCGCCGAACTGGGAAGAGAAGTGGTGCGGCGGGGATTTACCGCGCTGAAGACCAACATCGTGATTCCCGGTGATCCGGC
>RFHZ01000180.1 GCA_003696125.1 Nitrospinota bacterium | reverse complement strand
CGGGAGAACAGCTCCCCCTGATCAGGCCTTGACAGCGAACCGGAAGGAGGGGAAAATGAGTGATGAGTAACGAGTAATGAGGGATGAGGACTGAGTAACGAGTAATGAGGACTGGGTAAGGGCGCAGCGCGCTGCGCCCCTACCAGAACCCGCTGCCCTTTGTTCCTTATAGAAGGAAATGCCTGTGCCGTATCTTTTTCCCTTTTTCCTTTTTCTCTGCGGATTGCTGGTGGGAAGCTTTGCCAATGTCTGTATCTACCGGCTTCCACGGGGACAATCGATCATCTGGCCCCCTTCGCACTGCCCATCCTGCCAGGCCCCGGTCAAGCCTTACGATAATATCCCGCTCCTCAGCTTCCTGCTGTTGCGGGGACGCTGCCGGGCCTGCAGGCACCCGATCTCCTGGCGCTATCCCCTGGTGGAAGCCCTGAACGCTCTCCTCTATCTCCTCGTCTATAGCTACTACGGTTTTCACCTGCTCACCGGGATCTATGCCCTGCTTCTCACCATTCTGCTCATCGTCACCTTCATCGATCTGGAGCACAAGATCATCCCGGACCGGATCACCCTGTCCGGTCTGCTCGCCGGACTCCTGCTCAACCCGCTCTTACCCGTCTCCTTTTTCGATGCCCTCCTGGGCGGCCTGATCGGGGGAGGCATCTTCCTCCTGGTAGCTCTCCTGTCGCGGGGAGGAATGGGGGGTGGGGATATCAAGCTGATGGCCATGCTCGGGGTGTTCCTGGGATGGCAGAGGGCGCTCCTTACCATTTTCCTCGGGGTTTCCTCCGGCGCCCTGGTCGGGATTGTGCTGATGCTGTTAAGGAAGAAAGGCCGCAAGGATCAGGTCCCTTTTGGCCCCTTTCTCGCCCTGGGAGGCATGGTGGCCCTCTTCTGGGGAGAGGCGATCATCGCCTGGTACCTCTCCCTGCATGCCTGATGGTCCGGCTTACAGCTCTTCCCAGGGTGGGGTATCGAGGACAAGGGGACGGAAGTTCCCCTGGTACAGGGCGCTGACCAGGTCCTCCATGCTGGTGATCGGCTGGAAGAACTCGGTCGCGCAGTTCAAAAACCAGTGCCGGTTCACGTAATGGGCATCACTCCCGCCGGTACCTTTCAACCCGTGCTGGGTGAGCAGCGCCTGTGCCTTCTCGTTCTGGAGCGGTGAGTTGGCCCCGTTCAGGGCTTCGATCACCGTAACCTCCTCCACCACCTCCAGCTTCTGCTCCAGGGCCTTCCCGTACACCGATTCCCGGAAGGGATGGGCCGGTATCGCAATGCCGCCGCAGTCGCGTATGATGCGGATGACCTCCCGGTCGTCGAGGCAGCGATGGGAGATATCGACATGGGCCAGGAACTCGTCTGTCACCCCGTAGAGGAGGAGGTGGCCCAGATTGGCGTCCACCTCCACCCCCTGCAGGATCAGCACGTCGTACTGCTCCGCTAACCGCTGGTACTCCTCGCTCCGGTGCAGCACCCGGTGTTCGGTCAGGACAAACCCGTGAAACGGATGATACTGGCGAAAGCGCTGGATGGCCTGGCAGTATTCTTCTACTTTAGCCGTCGAGTCGAGCGAGACCTCTGAGTGGACGTGCATGTCGATGATCATGAAGGCTCTGCCGATTCCCTCCTTTTAGATGCGGTAGAGGTCTATGCCGTCTCCGATGGTGTTCTCAAAGTACTGCTCCAGCTTTTCTACCGTCCATCCCCCTTCGCAGATGGCGGTCCGGATCGGTTCCGGGTTGGAGATGATCTGGAGGCGATCCCCGCTGATGGCGATGGTCTGGCCGGTGATGTCGGCTGCCTCGTCTGAGGCCAGGAACACCACCACCGGTGCCACATGGCGTGGATGGCGGTCGGGTCGCCTGGTAGAGACCTGGATGCCCTGTTCCTGCCGGATCTGGCGGGCCCGTTCCGGGACACTCTGCGTCATGCGGGTGTCGGCTCCAGGCCAGATGGCGTTGACCGTGACGTTGTACTTGGCCATCTCCTTGGCCACGGTGCGGGTAAAGCCGAGGATCCCGGCCTTGGCCGCCGCGTAGTTTGCCTGCCCGGTG
>RFHZ01000179.1 GCA_003696125.1 Nitrospinota bacterium | reverse complement strand
GTTCTGAAAGACCATTCCGATCCGACGGGTCTTGGCCGGCTGCTCGTTGACCAGCGTATCATCGAAGTAGATGTTGCCGGCATCTACTCGTTCCAGTCCGGCCACTACCCGAAGCAGCGTCGTTTTCCCACAGCCGGTAGGGCCGATGATGCTGAGTACTTCTCCGTCTGGAACCTCCAGACAGAGATCGTTGAGCGGTAAGATTTCTCCTCTGCCCGGAGTATAGTACCGCTTCGTGACATGCTCCAAACGAATCGATGCCATAGCCCCTGTACTTTAGCTGGGCTGTCAGGAGGACTCCCCGTCTACCATCGCCTTCAAGTTTTTACTCGCGTAAAAGCGAACAACCCGGCGGGCCGCGATTTCGGCTTCTTCACCCGTTTTGGGATTGCGACCGATACGCGCACTCTTTTGTCGTACCCGAAACGTACCAAAGCGGCGGAGAACCACATCTTCTCCCTGGCTCAGGGCGGTCTTGATCTGATGCAGGATCTCTTCCACAGCCTCTTCCGTCTTGGCTTTGGTTAACCCCACCTTCTTGGCCACCAGATCCGCAATTTCTATCTTTCTCATACTCCTTTGCTCTACCCTCCCTTCTTCCAGGGGATCCCCTTTCTTCTCCCCACTTAGCGCTGAGGAGAAGCGGTTCCCTGGGAGAGATGTTTTTTTATCGCTTCTTCTAAAGCGGATTTGAACTCCTCTTCATCGAGCTTTAGCGTGTCCAGTACCTGGCGGAAGGCCTCCTCTTCTTCGGCCGGCTGCTCTACAGCCGGGGAAAAAGGGGAAGGAACAGGGGGAGAGGAGGCTTCACTGGCCTCCCCTTCTTGGGCTGTCAGGTAGATCTTCTGGATCTGCGTCTCTGAACCGACGATGAGTACCCCTTTCAGGTGATAAGCCTCAAAGAGACGCTTGATACCTCGCCACAATTCTGTATCCCTGAATTCGGTGGAGGCCTTCATGGTGCCATCGATCGTGCCGACTACCACCACTTCTGCCCCGGTCAGCCGTTCGATCTCTTTTAACACCTGGTTGAATTCCGCTTCGACCAGAGTGGCAGAGAAGACCCCTGCCTCCTGGGATAGGGTAATGCTGCCAGAGGCCCAGGCTGAGGGGAAGGGAGCAAGGATCACAGAGAGGACCAACACAACCACCATCCCTCGGCCTCCCTCTCCCAGATGACATCTCTGTGCGATCGTTGGCTGTTTCATTGCCCTTTCCCTCCCCTCTCTCGGCTTGATTCTTCAGGGAGCCGTACCAGCCAGGGTGGCTTTAAAGCGCTGACCGATCTCTGGAATGTTCGGCCGCTGAGTCAAAGGCGGAATCTTGCCCGTATAGAAGACCTTGAGATTAACAAACACCGGCCCTCTCTCCTGTAAGATCTGGGGGAGTTGCCGGGCAAACGGCTCCACCTCCTCAAAGCCGTAAACTCTGGTAAAGCCTGCTCCTTCGGCTATGCGTGGAAAGTCTACCTTCTTGACACCGGGAATGGGTTGTCCCCCTGTGATTTCGTATTTCTCGTTTTCAAAGACCATCAGGATGTAGTTGGGGGGAGCAAGATGAGCCACCGTAACCAGATTGCCCAGATTCATGAGCATGCTCCCATCCCCGTTCAACGCTATCACACGACGCTGGGGCTGGGCCAGGGCAATCCCGAGGGCAAAATCAGAAGCATGCCCCATGGCCATGCCCACATAGGGAAAATCGAGTTCATGTCGGCGGGAGTAGTTCGGCCATAAGCGGGCAACGGTCATGGTCGGGACCACAATCTCCTCTGTGCGGTGTTGAGCCAGAACCTCTAGGGACTCTTCGAGTTTCATCATTCTTTATTCTCCTATGAAGCGTATTCCCGACCAATCAGGGCGACAACCGGTTGGGAAGTTTCCCGCGCTTCTTTGTACGCAAGGGAGATGTTTCCCACATCCTGGTCGGTATCTACCAGATAGTACGGCAACCCCCAGGCCTTTAAGATCGGCTCCGTATACACGGCTGCCGTATCCACCGGTTTTTTGCCTGCCAGCATCCCGTGGTAGCCTCGATATCCGATCATCACCAACAGGGGCATTTTGAGGGCAAGAACCGTTCCGCGCAGGGCATCCCCAGATTCCAGGAACCCGGTGTTCTGAATCAGGACAGCCGGGTTTTTCCCTCCCAGATAGAGACCGGCCGCGATGGCAAAACTCTCTCCTTCCCGGCAGACCGGTACCAGAGAGAGCTCTGGTGTAGCCACCAAAGCATCATACATATACTTCGTCTCGCTATCCGGAAGCCACACCACATGGGTGATACCACACTTCTTTAGCTCTTCAACAACCAGTTGGGCACGTGCCATGAAGTGTTTACTCCTTCTCTTTTGCGGTTTAACTTCTTCCCGGGGAAGAGGGACTTAACCCGCTATGTAAGTCTCCCCAGCTCCCCTCATCTCTTCTTATAAAATCATCTTCCCCCTTTGTCAAGAGAAATCATGGCCGTGTGATTTCAGACGCCTCTCCTGGTCCGATGTCGTTCCCTGGCTTGCCCCTGTTTTCGACTTAGGGAAGGGTTACCCAGATGGTAAACCACTTCGTGTCCAGAGGCTGATCTGGAAACGTGCCTATCTGGAGTTGTAGCGTGTACCGACCCGGCCGCCCTGGGATTCGAAGAACTGCCCAGCGATGGAAATACGTCTGGGGTGAGAGGAACTTCTGGGTGAAGAGCTGTTGTTGACGGAGAGGTGATCCCTGCGGCCCTCCTCTCCCTATCCCCTGGTATATACTTACCCAGGCGTCAATGGTCTGCGTCACCTCACTCTGATTGAATAGCTCCAGCCAGACTGGCAGGGGTAGCCGTGGCCGTATCCGATAGCGCAGAGGGAAGAAGGCAGGAATGAGCACGGGGGGATGGAGAGTGGCCCATTCGTAGAGGGAGAGATGCTCACCGCCTGGGGCATTGCTGATCAGCTCTGCCACCCCATTGCCGTTTAGATCGGCAAGCTGGAACGCATGGCCATCGGTGCAGGGCACTTCCCCTATCAGGGAGAAACTATTGTCTCCTGTCGCTTTGTACAGTTGAATCGCTCCCGGGATAGCCACGGCAAACTCTTCCTGTTCATCGCCATCGACATCGCCGACCCGGACCGAAGTCCGGACGAACGAGCCGTCTCCCTGGAGTTGCCAAACCGGAGCATATGTGTTGTCCCCTGTCTGTTCAAAGATGGTTACCACATGCTCAAAGGTGTCAAGACGCCTGCCTCCCACCAAAAACTCTGCCCTCCCATCGCCGTCCAGATCATGTGCGGCCGCTACAATCCCGGCATCCTGGTTGAGGGGAAACGCATGGCTCCAGACCAGCTCCCATGCGTCATTCCCGCTATTCTCCCATACAAAGAGGAGTCCCTCGACTGTGCCGACCACGATTTCTGTCTGGTTGTCACCATCGAAATCGCCAAACGCCAGGGTCGTGGGATTCATCAAGGGATGGGATAGGAGGGCTACCGGCTCATAGGTATTATCTCCCCAGCTCTCCCAGATCTCGATCATATTTGGAGTGTTGGGCACGATCCACATCTCTTGCTGGTGGTCCTGATCGGTATCGACGAAGTACCCGCGGATACCGGGAAAGCCGCCCACCGGCTCTTCCCAGACCACCCGGTGCGGCAAGGTTGTTGGGGTCCGGCTCTCCAGCAGTAAGGCTCGTCCCTTCCACTGGCAAAGGAGATCGCTCCGGCCATCCTGGTCAGGGTCTCCAACAGCAGCCGGGCTACATCCTTCCTGGGAGACCTGTACAGGCTGGTAAGAGTTGGCCCCCCAGTGTTCCCAGACATTTGTCGAGAAAGGCTTCAGGCTTTGCTCAAAGACCAACTCCTGCCATCCGTTGTGGTTTAGGTCCCCCACGGGGAGCTGATAGAAGTTGATATGTCCACGAGGGATTGTGGCTATCCTGACGAGATTGAACGCCCACACCGGTAGCCCAAGCAGGAGGAATCCGATGAGGATCGGTATTTTTGTGAGCATAGCAGGTGTCTCTAGGGGAGTTGCTTTACCAATTGCCCTTTGATCTGCCATTCACCCTCGACCCACTCTCGCCAGACAGCCCAGACCTGCTGTTGCTGCGAGACATAGGTCACCGAAGAGTAGAGAGAG
>RFHZ01000178.1 GCA_003696125.1 Nitrospinota bacterium | reverse complement strand
AGACGGTACTGGTGGTCGAAGACAGCCATATGGTACGGAACCTGGTGCGAGAGATGCTGGAGTTCTGCGGTTACACTGTTTTAGAGGCTTCTGATGGAGCAGAGGCGATCCAGCTCTGTACCCGGCATGCTGGCGCCATCCACCTGTTGATCACCGATGTGGTGATGCCCCAGATGAGCGGGTGGGAGCTGGCTGAGCGACTCACCGCCCTGTACCCCCAGATGCGGGTATTGTACATGTCGGGGTATCCTGAGAAGAGTTTCCCGGCTCGTCGCCGGGAGAAGGGAAAGATCCATTTTGTGCAGAAGCCCTTTACCATGGAGACCCTGTTGCGCAAGGTGCGGGAGGCGATAACAGGGTCAGCCCTTGACATGTGACACATGGATTCGGTCAGGGCTGCTCCTGGAAGAACCAAGCGGGGCCGGTCTTGTATTTCACGGCGATTCCTGAGGCGTTCCAGACAAAGGGAGAGGACGCTTCCCTTTCTTCCTCTACCTGTACCCCGTAGATGGCATCAGCCCCGATCTGCCGGGCCTTGCGCATCATCTTCTGCACCAGGTACTCCGGATCGGCAAAGCGGTTTCCCCGGACAACAATTGTGCCCAGGGTGAGATAGGGGCGATCCACGACGAAGATCGTGGTCGTGTAGATGTGTGCGTGACGGCTCTTGCGGGGGAAGGTCTGGCCGGCCCGGTCCAGGTAGATGGTCAGGGTACGGGCCCGCAGGCGTCGCAGGAAACGTCGGCTGATAAAGCGAAGGTGCTGTACCTGCCAGCGCAGGGAGTATTTGGGGCGTGCGTGACGAGACGACCTCTTCACTCCACCTTCTCCTGCAGGTGGCAGGCCACGTAATGGCCGGAATCGCTCTCTTCTAAAGGCGGCTCCCGGAGGGAGCAGGGGTCCTCCTCGGCGTAGGGACAGCGGAGACGGAAGCGACAGCCGGAGGGGAGGTGTTCCGGGCTGGGCGGTTCTCCTTCCAGCACGATCTCTTCCTGCTCCGGGGTGACGCGGGGGACAGGGATGGCGGCGAGGAGCGCTTTGGTGTAAGGGTGCTTGGGCTGGGCAAAGACCGCTTCGGTGGGGCCCATCTCCACAATCACCCCCAGATACATGACCGCTACCCGGTGGCACATCATGCGGATCACGCTCAGATCGTGGGAGATGAAGAGATAGGTGAGGTGAAAGGCCTCCTTCAGGTCCTTAAAGAGCTTTAAGATGGTGGCCTGGACCGAGACATCGAGTCCGGAGGTCGGCTCATCAAAGATGATCAGATCCGGGTTCAGGGTCAAGATGCGGGCCAGGGCCAGCCGTCGTTGCTGTCCCCCGCTGAACTCATGCGGGTAGCGGGAGAGGTGTTCTTCTTCCAGGCCCACGGCGTGGATCATGCGCCGGATCCGCTCATCCATCTCCTGGCGGGAGAGATCGGTGTGAATGACCAGCGGTTCGCGGAGCAGTCGTTCAGTAGTCCACCAGGGATCGAGTGAGGCTCCCGGGTCTTGATAGACATACTGAATCTCGCGTCGAAGCTTTCGAGCCGCTTTTTTGGGGAGATCACTGATCAACTGCCCTTTGAAGATCACCTTTCCCTGGGTGGGCTGATAGATGCCGAGCAGGGTCTTTCCCAGGGTCGATTTGCCACAACCGCTCTCCCCGACCAGCCCGAAGATCTCTCCTCGCTGGATGGCAAAGCTCACCCCGTCCAGGGCCCGGATCCAGCCGATGGTGCGCTTGAGCAGGGGACTTCGCACCGGGAAGTATTTTTTCAACTCTTGCGTTTCCAGGATCGTCTCGGTCATCTCTCTATCGCCTTCTCTTTCCCTGAGCATCATAGAGGTGGCAGCGTACCGTATGCTGAGGCGCCACACAAACCGCCGGGGGTCTTTCCTGCCGGCAGGTGTCATCTGCAAACTCGCAGCGCGTATGGAAACGGCATCCCTGCGGCGGGTTGATCAGGCTGGGTACCACCCCGGGAATCCCGGCCATCTCCTCTTTTCCCGGATCAGGGAGGCTTTCGAGTAGCTTCTGCGTGTACGGGTGAGAGGGCTGGGAGAAGAGGGAGGCGGTGGGAGCCGACTCCATCTCCTGTCCGGCGTACATGACGGTGACCCGATCACAGAGCCTGGCCACCACACCCAGGTCATGGGTGATGAAGAGGACCGAGACGCCCCGGTTCCTGACCAGGCGCTTGAGGAGCTGGAGGATCTGGGCCTGGATGGTGACATCGAGCGCGGTGGTCGGCTCGTCAGCAATGAGAAGATCCGGATGGGTGGAGAGGGCCATGGCGATGAGGAGGCGCTGGCGCTGACCACCGCTGAACTCGTGGGGAAACTTGCGCAGTTGACGTTCTGGGGTGGGGATCTGGACCTGGCGTAGCATGTCGATGAGCTGGGAACGGTGTTGTCGCTTCCTCTTCCAGGAGTAGCGTGACCAGAACGTTGGGGTCTGGGTCCCCTTCCAGCGCATGATATCGAGCATCTGCGTGCCTACGGTGAAGAGGGGATTCAGGGAGGCGATGGTATCCTGCGGGATCATGGTGATCGCCTTGCCACGAATGGTCGTGTTGAGCTGGCGGGGAGACATCTGCACCAGGTCCTGTCCCTGGAAGAGGATCTGTCCAGAGACCAGCTCGCCCGGTGGGGAGGGGACCACCCCCAGAATGGCCCGGGCGGCCGTGGTCTTCCCACAGCCACTCTCGCCAACCAGTCCCAGGATTTCACCAGGGTTGATGAAGAAGTTGACCCGGTCTAACGCCTCCACGACCACATGCCGGTCGAGCCGGAAGTGGAGGGTCAGGTCTTTCACTTCCAGAAGGGGAGAAGTCATCTCTTTTCTGTGTGTTTCTCTTCTCTGCTCATAAGCCGGAGTTGGCGTTTTGCTGTAAAACTATAGTCGATAAGTCCGGTCCTGTCAAGGAGGAGAGGGAGATGGGGAAAAATGTCACTCTTCCCGTGCTTCTCCCCCTGGAAAGTGGTATAATAGAGAAAGCTTCACCAAGGTTAGGGTGAATCTCTTTGCCATTCAGATCTTCCCGGCCGGCAGGGGTCCCCTGCCGGGACAGGAAGTCGGCACCTCAGGAGGAGTCCAGTATGAGCGTGCTCACGATCGATCCAGTACCAGAGCTTCGTCAACCCATTCTCATCCTGGCCTTTGCCGGGTGGAATGATGCCGGTGGGGCAGCGACCACAGCCGCGAAGTTTCTCTCCAAGCACCTGGATGCCCGCAAGTTTGCCAGTATCGATCCGGAGGAGTTTTACGACTTTACCGAGCAACGACCCATGATCCGGCTAAAAGATACGGTCCATCGGGAGATCATCTGGCCGGAGAATGACTTTTACTATACTCAACTCCCGGAACTCCCTCAGGATATCATCATCGGGATCGGGGTTGAACCACACCTCAAATGGCGGACTTATGTCCAGGCGATCTTTGAGCTCATCCAGACCTGTCACGTATCCATGGTGGCCACCCTGGGGGCTCTACTGGCCGAGGTGGTGCATTCGCGACCGGTTCGCGTAACCGGTTCTACCACCGACCCTACTCTGAAGCGGCGGCTTCGCCTTTCTTCCTCTCGGTATGAGGGGCCTACCGGGATCGTTGGGGTGTTGCACGATGCCTGCCGGCGTCATGGCCTGCCGGCGGTGAGCTTGTGGGCGAACATTCCGCACTATATCTCCTCCCCTTCCAACCCGAAAGGGGCGCTGGCCCTGGT
>RFHZ01000177.1 GCA_003696125.1 Nitrospinota bacterium | reverse complement strand
GGGTAAAGGAAGCCAGCGTGCTCCGGTTGGCCACCCGGATGGAGAGGAAGACGGCAACCCCCAGGGCGATGCCGAGCATGGTGATGAGGCTACGGGCCAGGTGTTCGCGGAGGCGTCGCATGCTGATCCACCGGATCAGGACAGTCATCGGTCCTCCCTTACGATCCTGCCATCCCGGATCTGGATCATCCGGTGGGCAAAGCGGGAAATTTCCCGGTCATGCGTCACCATCAGCAGGGTGGTCTGGTACTGCACGGTTACCTTCTGCAAGAGGTGGAGGATCTCCAATCCGGTCTGGGAATCGAGATTCCCGGTCGGCTCATCGGCCAGGAGGAGAGAAGGACGATTGATCAGGGCACGGGCAATGGCTACCCGTTGCATCTCTCCTCCTGATAGTTGATGGGGACGATGTTCCTGGCGGGATTTCAGGCCCACCATCTCCAGCAGGGACTCTACACGGAGAGCAACCTCTGGCATCGGTTTCCGAAGCAGGAGAGCAGGAAGGGCGATGTTTTCCCAGACGGTCAGCGTCGGCAACAGGTTGAAAAACTGGAAAACGATCCCGATCTTCTCCCGTCGCAACAGGGTCAGCTCATCATCGGAGAGGCCGGCATAGGAGCGGCCTTCCAGGAAGATATCCCCCTGGGTCGGGGTATCTAACCCCCCGATCAGATGGAGGAGCGTGCTTTTACCCGATCCGGAACTGCCGATGATGGCCACGAACTCTCCCTGTCCTACGGAGAAGGTAATCTCATCAAGAGCGACAATGCGCCTTTCTCCCTGTTCATAGACCTTGCTCACCCCTTCCAGACGCAGGACCTCTTGCGTCATGCCGTCCATCCCAGGCGTCCCGGTCGCATCCTCATTCTCCCCTTTCCTGCTGCAGGCGGGGATGGGGGGTAGGGATCCACCACTCTTCGCCGCGCGGGGTCTGGACATATTCTGGCCAGCGCAGGTCCACAGGAGGGATGAAGTCAGGGGGTAAGAGCGGAGCAACCCACCTGTGACCCCCGATGCCTCCCCCGGTCCGTTCCCGGAACTCTGCCTGTGCCTTCTCCAGTTCTGCCGGCTGGGTAAGCAGATCCACGAAGGTGGCTGCCATCGTCTTCCCTGCCGCAAACATCATCGGATCGATACAGCTTCGCACCCCACCCAGCGCGTTGTACGCCCAGGCCGGGTACTGGTAGCCAGGGGAGGGAGGACGCAGGGTAGGGCGTCCGGTGAAGAGTCGTGCCGTCGGGGCATGCCAGGTATAATCGACGTAATCGTCTGAGGTGAAGTTGCGCTGCCAGGCCGGCAGCCCTCTGCGCAGATTCTCCTCGTAATCCTGCGGGGACACCAGTTGTTGACAGGCATCGGTGAACGGGTCTTCCATCGGGGTGAGGCCCAGGTTCTTCTGGATGGCGCGGGCAAACTCCCGTGCCTCTTCCCCAAAGGTGGTGGGACCGACCAGGGCCAGGTTACGGTAGGTTAACCCGGCCAGAGCACGGTTGGGGAGGCCGACACGGGTCTTGGTCACCCAGCGGGTCGAGACCCGGCAATGGGTGATCTCGGCGACACGCCGGGCATTACTTTCCAATACCCGGTAGATCTGCTCCTGGATATCGAGGGTAGGGGAGCGCCAGGCGTACTGGATCTGGCTGAAACGCGGGGGAAGGTTATCCGAGGTACACTGCCCGGCCACCATGATGAATTCGTTGAGGGTCCAGGTACCGGTATGAGGGTACATCGCCTCTTTGGTGTATTTGGTGGTCGTGTACATCAAGCAGACCGCATCGAGAGCGGCCGGAGCCCGGGCAGCGGCGTGGGCGCGTCCCGGAAAGGCCAGAAGCGCCTGATCGATCCAGGTCTCCGGTTCCAGGCATTCAAAGGTGAAGACCACACTCCAGTACGAGCCGCACTGCGTCTCCCACATCACGCTGTTGGTCGGGTGAGGGTGATAGCAGACCACGGCATCGAGATCGTCATAATATCCTTTAGCGGCGTGTACCGGTTTGGAGCCACATACCTTCTCTGCCGGTTCTCCAAAGAACTTGAGCGTTCCCCGCAGGCCATGCCTTACCATCGCCTCTTTGGTCGCCAGTATCCCGGTAAGGGCCGCCACCCCCAGGGCAGAGTGCGGGTCGGTATGCCCGGCCGCCCAGGGATGCAGTCCCTCTCGCGGTGCCCGGTAAGGGACCTGCTGCTGGGAGTTGCCCGGTACCGCATCGTATTCGGCATAGCTGGCCAACACCGGTCTCCCCTCACCATAGGTGGCCAGGAAGGCGGTCGGCATCTCTCCTGACCCCTCTTCCACCCGGAATCCCTCGGCACGCAGCAGGTCACAGTACGCTCTAGCCGACTTGTACTCCCGGAAGGCGGGTTCGGCATAGTGCCAGATCTCCTGGTTGAAGTCGGACAGGCGTTGTCGATTGGCCTCAATCCAGTCCAGTGCCGTCTGCTTTTCCTTCCCTATCTTCTCCATCACACCTCTCCTCCTTGCTGCTACGGTAACTCGTGCCAGGAATCATACGCCCTTTGTTCTACCCCTGTCAACGGGCATCACTCCTTGGAATAGTCCCATCCTCTTATCTTCTCCACCTGGATCCTTAGCAGTACCCGGTCCGGCAGCGTGCTGTAATAGATCGCTTCCGGATGATCGACCGCACCATAGTACTTCAAGCCGAGCGCCTCGGAAAAACGTCGGTCCAGTGCCGGATCGTTCACGAATTCGGCTTTTCCCCAGATCACCACGTCCTGATAGGAGTTCCTGTGGCGTGAGCAGACAAGCAGGCTCAGCGCAGGGTTCTGCCGCAGGTTCTTGATCTTCTGCGAGTTGAGAGAGGTCCGGATATAGAGATCATCGTCTAAGAAGACATACCAGACCGCGGCCAGATGGGGTCGCTGCTGGGCATCAACGGTTGCCAGGGCACAGACCTTCTCCTGTTCCAGATAGGCGCGGATTTCTTCCGGGGTCATATTACTCGGCATGGTTTTCTCCTTCTCTGGTTAAGAAAAACACTTGAGGAAGCAACGCCTGTTCTTTATCATAAGAGGTAAGCGATGTGCAAGAACAAATGTGGAGCTGACCCGGTATCTGAGAAAGGGGAACAGTGCGGGAAGGAGGGAAGAGCATGGAGGTGGCGTTAGCCTATGGGAAAGGTCGTCTACACGTCGAACTCCCGGAACAAAACCTTGCCTATGTCATTCATCCCCCGGCTCTTCCTCCCTTACCCAACCCTGCAGAACAGCTCAGGGCATCGCTCGCTTCCCCATTGCAGAGTGAGCCGCTGCGAGAGCTGGCAGGTCAGAGCAAACGCATCGTCCTGGTCATTGCCGATATCACCCGGCCGGTTCCCTACCGCACCCTCCTTCCGGTGCTCCTGACAGAGCTGTCCGTGCCTCCAGAACGACTCACCATCCTGGTCGCAACCGGGTTACATCGTCCCAATAGCCCGGCAGAGCTGGCAGAGATGTTGGGAGACGACGTGGTACAGCGGTATCGTATCGTGAATCACAATGCGCACGATCCAAGACAGCTCCGCCGTGTAGGGACGAGCAGTCGCGGGACAGAGGTTTTCCTCAACCGTCTCTATCTGGAGGCAGACCTCCGTATCGCCGTAGGACACATCGAACCCCACTTCTTTGCCGGGTTTTGCGGTGGTCCCAAATTCGTCATGCCTGGGGTGGCTGGCGCAGCAACCATTCGTGCCAATCATGGAGCCAGGAACATCGATCATCCCGGGGCCCGTTACGGGGTGTTGCAGGGAAACCCGATTCATGAAGAGATCCGGGAGATCGCCCTGATGGCCCCGCCGGAGTTCATGGTCAATGTCACCCTGGACAGGGAGAAGCGGATCACCGGGATCTTTTCCGGTGCCTTGCTGGCCTCGTACGAGGCCGGGGTGGAGTTCCTGCGTGAGACGGCCATGGTGACGGTAGAGGAACCGGTCGATATCGTGATCACCACCAATTCCGGGTACCCGCTCGACATGAACCTGTACCAGACGGTGAAGGGGGTGGCTGTGGCCGAGGAGATCTTACGGGAGCCGGGGACGATTATCGTGGCCTCCGAGTGCTCGGAAGGAGTAGGTCACGGGATGTTTCAAAAGCTCCTGCAGGAGTCCTCTTCTCCCCAAGAGCTCCTGCAAAAGATCCGCTCGGTCCCCTTTTATGGGGATGATCAATGGCAGGTCCAGATCCTGGCCCGCATCCTGGAGAAGAGTACCGTCTTCCTCTACTCCGATACCCTTTCTCCTGAAGAGATTCGCGCCTGCCACTTCCGTCCCACACCCGGCATCGCAGAGGCGGTACAGCAGGCCCTAGCCGATCATGGTCCTCGGGCCCGGATCGGTGTGGTGCCCGATGGTCCCCTCACCGTGCCCTACCTGAAAGAAAGAGTAAAGCCAACACCCAAGGGATGACCAAGAGAAAGGATGACCACATATGCGCTTACCAGATCGTGTGGCCCTGATTACAGGGGGAGGAACCGGCATTGGACGTGCCATCGCAGAGATCTTTGCGAAAGAAGGGGCCCGCATTGCCGTCACTGGACGACGCAAGGCGGTGCTTGAGGAGACGGTGGAGGCCATCCGGCAGGCGGGAGGAGAGGGGATAGCGATTCAGGGGGATGTCTCCCAGATCGCCGATGCAGAGCGGATGGTGCGGACCACGATGGAGAGGTACGGGCAGCTCGACATCCTGGTGAACAACGCCGGGGTCATCGTGCGCAATGCCAGTGTGACCAGTGTGGCCATCGAGGATTGGGATCGGGTTTTGAACATCAACCTGCGTGGAGTCTTTCTCGTCTCCCGTTTTGCCCTGCAGGAGATGGTGAAAGCCCGGCGGGGGAGCATCATCAACATCTCTTCCACCTCCGGACTGTTCGGGGATTTTGGTTTTGCTCCCTATAACGCCTCCAAGGGGGGCCTGAACCTCTTGACCAAGAACATGGCCCTCGACTACGCCAGGTACGGTATCCGGGTCAACGCCATCTGTCCCTCGCTGGTCGCCACCCCCATGCCCCGGACCCGCCTGAAGCCGGGAGAGGATTTTGAGCAGGCGGTCCAGGAGTGGGGGAAGAACTTTCCCCTGGGCCGGGTAGGGAGGCCAGAGGATGTGGCCTATGCCGCCCTGTACCTGGCCTCCGATGAAGCCTCCTGGGTCACCGGTATCGAGCTGGTCCTGGACGGGGGAATCACCGCCTCGCATCCCCCTTCCAGCGGTACCTGGCCCCGGCTCACCGAGCATTCAGGGTCAGCCCTTGACTTGTGACTTTTTCAGAT
>RFHZ01000176.1 GCA_003696125.1 Nitrospinota bacterium | reverse complement strand
CCCTTTACCCCGCTCCGTAAACCGATCACTGCGGCTCGCCTGGCCCTGCTCACCTCAAGCGGGCACTTTGTTGCCGGAGACGATCCGCAACCCTTTGGGGTCAAAGAGATGACGCAAGAGGAGGCGGTACGGCGGATCGGGGATTTCCTGAAAGCCCCACCCCAGCTCTCCGCAATTCCGATCGATACCCCACGTGACAGGCTGCGGGTGCGCCACGGCGGGTACGATATCCGGGGAGCAGAGCGCGACCCGAACGTGGTCCTTCCTCTCGATCGCCTACGCGAACTGGCCGGCGAGGGGAGGATCGGGGAACTCCTCCCCACCGCCTACTCCTTTGTCGGGGCAGCAGCACAAACCCCGCTGCTCAAGAAGAGCGCTCCCCAATGGGCCAGGATGCTCCAGGAACAGGGAGCAGAGGCGGTGCTGATGGTGCCGGTCTGACCGGTCTGCCACATGTCCGTGGGACATGCGGCCCGTGTCATAGAGGAGGCAGGGATACCTACCGTGGTTGTCCTGATTCGCGCCTTCCGCCACCTGGCAGAGGAGATGAAGATTCCCCGCACCCTTGTGACCCGCCATCTGATGGGACGTCCCCTGGGAGCGCCAGGAGATGCGGAGCGACAGCGACAGGTCATCCTGGCCGCACTACGACTGCTGGAAGAGGCAAAAGAAGGAGGCACTATCGTAGAGTTACCGGATCCCTATCGACCCGGATGCTAGAGGAGGAACAGACGCCGATGCAGACTTTCTCGTGGGATTTCCCTTATCCTTCCCAGCGCATGCCGGTGCTGGCGCGCAACGTGGTCGCCACCTCCCAACCGCTCGCTGCCCAGGCCGGACTCCAGATGCTTGCTCAGGGAGGAAATGCGGTAGATGCCGCACTGGCTGCGGCCATTACCCTTACCGTGGTGGAACCGACCAGCAACGGGATCGGCAGCGATGCCTTTGCCCTGATCTGGGATGGACAAACCCTATACGGTCTCAATGCCTCGGGACGCTCCCCGGCTGCCTGGAGCCCGGATCGCTTTGCCGGCAGATCCTCCATGCCCAAATACGGCTGGGATGCGGTCACCGTACCGGGTGCCGTCTCTGCCTGGGCCATGCTCTCAGAACGATTCGGAAAGCTCCCCTTCTCCCAGCTCTTTCTCCCGGCCATCACCTATGCCCGAGACGGGTTTTTGGTCTCCCCCGTCACCGCCATCCGGTGGAGCCAGGCTCCAGTCCTCTACGCCCGCTTCCCTGCCTTTGCCGAGGCCTTCCTGCCGCAGGGACGTGCTCCCCGGGCCGGTGAACTCTTCCGCCTGCCCGACCAGGCACGCACGCTGGAACGGATCGCAGAGACCAAAGGGGAGGCGTTCTATCGAGGGGACCTGGCCGAACAGATTGCCGCTTATGCGCAGGCAACCGGTGGGGCGATGACTCTGGAGGATCTGGCCACCCACCAGGCCGACTGGGTCGAGGTCCTCAGCTATCCCTATCAGGGCTTTACCCTCCACGAAATCCCACCCAACGGGCAGGGGCTGGCCGCCTTGATGGCCTTGGGTATCCTGGAGTACTGTGACCTTCCCTCCCTCCCGGTCGATTCCCCGGAGAGCATCCATCTGCAGATCGAAGCGATGAAACTGGCCTTTGCCGATGCGTACCGCTATATCGCCGATCCAGCCTGCATGGACCTGGATCCTCATGCCCTCCTCGATCCCGCCTACCTCCAGGATCGCGCCAGGCTGATCGACAGGGAAAAGGCGCAGCATCCCCGCTATGGGAT
>RFHZ01000175.1 GCA_003696125.1 Nitrospinota bacterium | reverse complement strand
CTTGCTGGGGGCTGTCTTCCGTACCGCCTCCAGCCTGGCCGATAGCCCAGTGGCTGGAGGGACGGCTTTGCTTCTGGCTGCCAGCTCTGCTCATCTGGCCCGCTGGACCACGTCAGGCATGGAGACGGTCGGCTTTGCCGCCCTGCTTGCCCTGGCCAACCAGCAACTGGTCCTGCGACGCCAGCACAGCCTGAAATCTTCCCTCTTCTTTGGACTGGCCGTGCTGACCCGTCCTAATGGTGTCCTGCACGGGGCCGTGGCTTTCCTCCTGGCAGCAGTATGGCAGAGGCGGGAGAGGAGAGAGAGGTGGCAACGCCTGATGGGGCCGGCCTTCCTCTTTCTCGCTCTCCCCCTCGCCCACCTGCTCTTCCGCTGGTGGTATTATGGCCTCCCCCTTCCCAACACCTTCTATGCCAAGCTGGGAGGCGATCTGCCCAGCCTGGTTCCCGCTGGACTCCTCTACCTCCAGCGCTTCCTCCTCTCCGGGGGGATGGTGCTCATTGGGGCATCGTTGCTGGTCCTGCTGGCCAGGAAGCGGTTTGACTGGATCCTGCTTACCCTGGTGGGACAGGTTGGGGTGCACCTCGCCTATGTGGTATGGGTGGGAGGCGACTACTTCCCCTTTCATCGCTTCATCGTGCCGGTCATTCCAGCTCTGGCGGTACTGGCCGGTGTGGGCTTAGAGGCAGGAGTGCAACGACTAAACCTGAGAAGAGAACAGGTGGTGCCGGTGCTCGCGCTCCTCCTGTCTCTGGTGCAGGTCGGCTTATCCTATGCCTCTCTGGAATGGCGAGCGTTTAAGCAGGCGGTACTGGTGAGGGAGGAACGCGAACTGGTCGCAGCCTGGTTGAAGTCGCACTTCCCGGCCGATGCACTGCTGGCCATCAATGTGGCCGGGGTTATTCCCTACCGCACCGGGATGCCTACGGTGGATATGCTCGGTCTGAACGATCGACATATTGCCAGGGCCCCGGCGACGCGTGGTGGGGATGGCACGGTCTTTGTCGGGCATTTCAAGCATGACGGTACCTATGTGTGCAGCCGGGCTCCGGATGTGGTGGTAACCTCTGGGGGATACTTACATCCGGGCCGGAATGCAGAAGAGGCCATCATGCAGGCCGCATTGAACACCTTTCCTGGTGACCGGGAATTCCTGCGGGCTCCGGCCTGCCAGCACCTGTACCGGCCGCTAGCAGAAGAGCTGAGACCGGGACGCTTCCTGGTGGTTTACCAGCGACAGGCTGCTCCGGTGGCCGGCTCTCCCTCTCCCCTCCCCACCACGGCAAAAGGGTGGTTTGAATACGGGCTGAGCCTGATGCAGAAGGCCAGGCTACAGGAAGCGATTCAGGCCTTTAAGCAATCGCTGCGACTCAACCCGGACCATCCGGCGGCTTTGACCAATCTGGGCTTCTGCTTCTTCGATCTGCAGCGCTATGACCAGGCCATTCGTATCTTTGAGCAGACCCTCCGGAAATATCCCCGTCACTTCGAAGCGCTCTACGGTCTGGCTCTCTCGCACCAGAAACTGAGACACCGCCAGGAGGCCATCACCCTCTGGCGTCAATACCTGGCTCAGGCCCCGGAGTCTCCCTGGAAAGTCCGGGCCAGAGAGCATTTCGAGCTGCTTACCGGCAACCGGCCTTAGGTACTGCTCCTGCCACTCTTCCCCTCTGGTGCCTCCTCTGGCCAGGCGTTACCGGAGAGACGTTTTACCGCCGAGCCTGCAGAGAACGCCGGGACGGATAAGCAGGGATAAAGGTGCTACCAGGGGTTAAGGCGTGGCCAGCTTGGCCCGGACGCGGGCCTTGAGACGTTCCAGCCTGCTGGGAGCCACGGAGAGAAATCGCTGGTAGTAGGCCCGGGCCGTTTTCTGCTCTCCCATCCGCTCGTATTGCGTGGCCAGGTTGTAGAGGGCTTCCGCGTTGAAGGGGTTAAGGTCAGCCGCCTTGTGCCAGAGGCGCAGCGCCTGGGAGAGATCCCCCTTTAAGAAGAAGATATTGGCCAGGTTGTTGTAGATCTTGGCATCTTTGGGATTCAATTGCCGGGCCAACTCGTATTCCTTTTGGGCCTCATCAAGCTTCCCCAGCCCCCGGTAAGCCGCTCCAAGGCTTATATGGGTCTCTGGATATGTGGGATAAAGGGATACCGCTCTGGAGAGGGTACTCGACCGCCTGCGCGTAATTCTTCTCGGCCAGGGCAATGTTTCCCAGTCCGTAATAGCCCATGAAGAAGGCGGGATAGATCTCTAAAGCCTTCAGGTAGTGGTCTCGAGCCAGGGCAAACTGTCCCCTGATAAAATATTGATACCCCAGGTTATAGCGGATAATCACGCTCTCCGGATTGACCGCTACCCCGCTCTGGAAAAGGCTAAAGTCATCTCGCCAGTCGTAGGCCCTTTCCCAGGTCCGGACAGAGAACCCCGCCAGCACGGCAACCACAAGCAGGCTTATAGCGACAGCGCGGACTCTTTCCGGGAGGAACGCCATCCCCCACCGACCCAGCCCTGCCACGGCCATGACAAATCCCACAGAGGGCAGGTACATGAACCGTTCGGCCAGGATGGGTCCAAAGGGGAAGAGGGCATTGGCAAAGATCAAAGCCCCTGTCACCCAGAAAAAGGTGAGACCAAAGGAGAGGAGAGGGGTCCGCTTCCAGCAGCGCACCCAGAGCAATATGAGGCCCAGACCCGCGATCCCCGGGAGGATGACCCTCAATTCCCACGGGGTGTGCGCAATGGGAATGGTGTTGAGGGAATAATCGACGGCGAGTCGAAGGGGAAAGAGGAGCAGCCAGAGGTATTTGCCCAGGAGAACCATCCCTGTCCAGAGCCGGGCAGATGCCGGCTCTGCGATGAGAGGATTGGCCACAAAGGATTTTCCGGTTCCCAGGCTCCCCAGTATCGCCATCCGCCACCCCAGGTAGGCCACCAGGATTACCAGATAGGGGAGCAGGCGACGCCCCTTCTGGGGTATTGCGGGCCTCAAGGTGAACTCGTACAACAATAGCACACCCACTATCGTGGCGGTGTTTTCCTTGGCGAAAAGTCCCAGGAAAAAGGCCAGGAGACTACCGATCCAAAAGGAACGGCCCCTTTTCGGCTCAGGCTGGTCAGAAGCGGAAGGGGGATAAGCAGAGATATACAGGACAAGGGCGGCCAGGGAGAAGAGAGTCCCTAAGAGATCGGTTCGTCCAGACACCCAGGCCACGGCCTCTGTATTGATCGGATGCAGGCCAAACAGCAGGCTGACAGTCGCCGAGAGGGGGAGCGAGCGGCAGAGATGGTGGGTGATAAGGAACACAAGAAAGGTGTTGGCAACATGCAGCAGGACATTGAGCAGGTGGTATCCAAAGGGATCAAACCCTCCCAGGGCAAAATTCACCGCATAGCTCAAGACCACCAGGGGACGGTAGAACGACTTGGTGGGACGCGATGATGCCTCCCAAAAAGCAGAGGTGAACATCGCTGGGATATTGGACAGGCTCCTGATCAGAGGGTTTTCCTTGATAAAGTAGATATCATCATAGACAAACCCTCCCTGCAGGGAGTTACTGTACACGGAGAGCACCAGGCCCAGGATGAAAACCAGGGTGATGAATAGACGCCGCTGCTCCATCATGGATTCGCCCCTACCATCTCGACGATGTTAAACCAATCGCAGAGTTCGCAGAGAACACGGAGAAGTATCCTCTGTCACCGCAGCGTTCTTTGCGGTAAGACTCATCTGAAGCGCTGAAGGGATGATCATCACCTGCCTAAGGGAAGTTGTACTATACCTGGGAGCAGAAATCAAGCCGGAGAGCCGGGCAGGTGCCTGAATCCTCCTTAACGGCAGGAGACTGGCAAAAGGAATTTTTTTTGTAACCTCTGGGCTCCTGGAGGATCTATACCGGCAGTAAATGGAATTGCATCGTTGTTCAACAAGAGCATATAATGGAGGAAAATACCATGACCATCGAACGAGGTTTACGACTGATCGCCGGTCTATTTGTCCTGCTCAGTGTGAGCCTGGCTACCTTGCATAGCCCCTACTGGTTGCTGCTGACCGCCTTTGTCGGTCTCAACCTGTTGCAGTCGGCCTTTAGCAACTGGTGTCCCATGGTGTGGGTCTTGCAGAAGCTCGGACTGCGCCGCTGTGTGGCCGTATAAGGAGGAGAGAGGCTGGGACAGGGAATGAGCAGGATTGAACAGAGGAGGTGAGGAGAGATGAACAGATTTTTTGCCTTTTGGGTGGATCGCCCCAAACTGATCACCGGGATCATGATTGTGCTGACCGTTGTGCTGGCCCTGGTCGCTACCCTGCCCAGCCTCTGGCCCCAGACCTTCCCCTTCCTTTCCCCGGCCCGGGTGGATACCGACCCGGAGAACATGCTCTCCCGGGAAGAGGCGGTGCGCGTGTTTCACCACCAGATGAAGCGCGAGTTCTCCCTCTACGACATGGTGGTCCTGGGCATCGTGAACGAAAAGCATCCGGAAGGGGTCTTCAATCCGGAATCGCTCCGCAAGATCTACGAGCTGACCGAGTACGCCAAGACGTTACGCTGGCCTGATAAAGAGAATCCTGACCGCCAGGTCGGGGTGGTGGAGATCGATCTCCTGGCCCCGTCCACCGTGGATAACATCGAACAGGGGGGACTGGGGACGGTCCGTTTCGAGTGGCTCATGCCTGCTCCGCCAAAGACCGAGGAAGAGGCGCTGGCCATCCGCCGCAAGGCAGAGCGGATCCCCTTCTTGCAAGGGACCCTTCTCTCCGAGGATGGAAAGGCGATTGCCCTCTACCTCCCCCTCACCTCCAAGGATCTCAGCTATCGGGTGGCTACCAAGCTGCGCGAGAAGATCGCGACCTTTCAGGGAGACGAGCGCTACTTCATCACCGGCCTGCCGGTGGCCGAGGACACCTTTGGGGTGGAGATGTTCAAGGAGATGGCCATCTCCGCTCCCCTGGCCATGCTGGTCATCTTTGTGCTCATGCTCTACTTCTTCCGCAAGCTGGTCCTCATCCTCTCCCCCATGATCGTGGCCCTGGTTTCGGTGATCTGGTCCATGGGCCTCCTGGTGGCTACCGGGAACACCATCCATATCATGAGTTCCATGATCCCGATCTTCATCGTCCCCATTGCCGTGCTGGATGCCATCCATATCCTATCCGAATTTTTCGACCGGTACCAGGAGACCAGGGATCGCCGCACCACCATCCTGCGGGTCATGGAGACCCTGTACATGCCGATGCTCTATACCTCTTTGACCACGGCAGCCGGCTTTGCCTCCCTGGCCCTGACCCCCATCCCCCCGGTCCAGGTCTTTGGGCTCTTTGTTGCCCTGGGAGTGATGCTGGCCTGGATCTGGACCGTCACCTTCATCCCGGCCTCGGTGATGTTCATCCGCCCGGAAAAGCTGGAGAACTTCGGTCTCAAACCCCATGAGGAAGCAGGGGAGACCGGCTCCCTCCTCTCCCGCCTCCTGCCCGGGATTGGACGCCTGACCTATCGCTATGCCAAGGTGGTGCTCCTGGTCACCGCCCTCATCAGCCTGGTCGCCATCTATGGCATCTTCCAGATCAACATCAACGACAACCCGACCAAGTGGTTTAAGGCCTCGCATCCCATTCGTATCGCCGATAAGGTGCTGAATGAGCACTTTGGCGGGACCTATATGGCCTACCTGGCTCTGGAAGCTCCTCCCCAGGAAGAGAAGCTGGAGCGGTACGTCGCGACCCTCTCCACCCGCCTGAAAAAGCGGGGGGAGGAGTTGCAGGCGACCATCCCGGAGGCGGGTGCCGTCTTTGCCAGGCTCCAGGCAGAAGCACTCCAACAGGGGAAGAGGGTGGCTTCCCGGGAGGAGTTGCTGGAACAACTGGCCACCTTTGCCGACGACCAGTCCTGGGAGGCACCGGAGGAACAGGCCGAGGCCTGGAATGCTGCCCTGCTCTTCCTCGACCAGGAACGGCAGCAGGGACAGGTATTCAAGCAGCCCGAGGTCTTACGCTACATCGCTGCCCTGCAGCAGCACCTGCTCACCACCGGTATCGTGGGCAAATCCAATTCGCTGGCCGATATCGTCAAGACGGTACACCGGGAGCTGTTCCTGGGAAAGGAGGAGCAGTTCCGGATCCCGGACTCGGCCAGTGCCGTGGCCCAGACCCTGATCACGTACCAGAACAGCCACCGGCCACAAGACCTCTGGCATTTTGTCACCCCGGATTACCGCAAGACCAGCATCTGGGTCCAACTGAAGAGTGGGGATAACCGGGACATGTCCCGCGTGGTGCAGGCGGTGGAGCGCTTCATGGCCGAGAACCCTCCCCCTCTCCCCCTGACCCCGCAGTGGTTTGGGCTGACCTACATCAATGTGGTCTGGCAGGAGAAGATGGTGAGCGGCATGCTGCAGGCCTTTCTGGGGAGCTTTCTGGTCGTGCTCTTGATGATGATCGCCCTCTTCCGCTCCGCCCTCTGGGGCCTGCTCTCCATGGTCCCTCTTACCGTGACCATCGGGTTGATTTACGGTACCATCGGCCTGATCGGGAAGGATTACGACATGCCGGTGGCGGTCCTCTCTTCCCTCAGCCTGGGCCTGGCCGTGGACTATGCCATCCACTTCCTGGCCCGCAGCCGGGTCTTGCAGGAACGGTATGGCTCCTGGAAAGAGGCGATCGGTGCGGTCTTCGGAGAGCCGGCCCGGGCCATCACCCGCAACGTGATCGTGGTCGGGGTCGGTTTCCTCCCCTTGCTGGCCGCTCCCCTGGTCCCGTACCAGACGGTGGGAACCTTTATCGCCGCCATCCTGGTGACGGCCGGGGTGGCCTCCCTCCTGCTGCTCCCTGCCCTGATCACCCTGCTGGAGCGGTGGCTGTTCCCCCAGACCGCAAAGGTGCATTTTACCTGCAACTGTGCCACCTGTATCGTGAGTGCGGTGACGGCCATAGCCCTGGTCGCGGTGAACATCCACCAGTTCCTCTCCATCGGCTGGACCAGGTTGACCCTTTTCAGCCTGATCGCGCTCCCCGTACTGATCGGGCTCTGTACCCTGATGTCCTGGCGGGAGAAGTGTAAGAGAAGGCTGAAAATTGAGCGGTGGTAAAGGGGTGAAGACAGCGCTGATTTCCTGACAGGCAGCAACCCTCTCAGAGAAAGGAGTTGATCGATGTTCTCACGAGTCATACGTTTTCCCTTTGTGCTTGTGCTTTTGTTCCTCATCGGGAGCCTGTGGTTCCCGATGCAACCGGTGCAGGGAGAAGAGATCCCGTCGGTCGAGACCATTGTGGAGAAGGCCAACTGTGTGGCCTATTATCAGGGAAAAGATGGTCGGGCCCAGGTCTCCATGGTCATCACAGATAGCCAGGGTCGCAAGCGGCGACGCCAGTTCACCATCCTCCGTCGTGATGCCGAACCGGCAGAGCAGGGGTGTGGAGAACAGAAGTACTACGTGTACTTCCACCGTCCGGCCGATGTCAACAAGACCGTGTTCATGGTCTGGAAGCATCCGGACAGGGATGACGACCGCTGGCTCTACCTGCCGGCCCTGGATCTGGTCAAGCGGATCGCTGCCAGTGACGAGCGTACCAGCTTTGTCGGCTCCCACTTCTTCTACGAAGATGTGTCCGGACGCAACCCGGCCGAAGATGTGCATGAGCTGGTGAAAACCACAAAGAACTACTATGTGTTGAAAAACACCCCCAAGAATCCGGAGGCGGTCGAGTTCGCCTACTACCTGGTCTGGATCCATCGCAAGACCTTCATCCCGGTCAAGACCGAGTACTACGATGCCAGCGGCAAGCTGTACCGGGTGTATGAAGCGCTCAAGGTGGAGACCATCCAGGGGTACCCGACCGTTACCCGGTCGCGCATGCGGGATTTGCAGCGACAGGGGGAGACGGTGATCGCGTACACCGGGGTTACCTACGACATCGGGCTGCCGGACGACATCTTCAGTGAACGTTATCTGCGCAATCCGCCGAGGAAGTACCTGCGATGAAGGCCGCTCTGCTCACAGCATGGATACTCCTGGCCCTGCTGGTGCTACCCGGGAACATGGGGTACGCGCAGGAAGAGCCTCCTCTTCCCGGAGCGAAGCGTAGGGTCGTCATTTCGACTCCCCTCGGGCTGGGTGAGGAAAAGGAGGCGGAAGAACCGGCTCTGCCGGCCGGACTGGAAGGGGTAGAAGAGGAGCCGGGTCTCCCGGCCGGACTGGAGGAAGAACCGGGTCTGCCGGCCGGGCTGGAAG
>RFHZ01000174.1 GCA_003696125.1 Nitrospinota bacterium | reverse complement strand
GGACACATCTTGCTGCAAGGCCGGTAATCTCCCGTCCTTGCAGCAAGATGTGTCCATCTGCCACCGGTCGCAGACCGGTGATGGCTTCCACAAGCTCTGTCTGTCCATTCCCTTCCACCCCGGCGATCCCAAAGATCTCCCCGGCCCGGATCTCGAAGGAGAGATCGACGATTTTCGGTTGGGACAGGTCATCATGTACCCGCAGATGAGACACCTGGAGGACAGGTCTCCCCGGCTGCGTAGGTCTCTTGTGCACTCCGGGGAGGACCTCTCGCCCGATCATGAGCCGGGCCAGCATTTGAGGGGTCGCCTCTTGCGTTTGCAGACAGCCGGCCACCCGTCCCTGCTGCAGGACCGTGATCCGGTCGGTCACGGCCAGCACTTCTTTCAGTTTATGGGTGATCAGCACCACCGTCTTTCCCGCCTGGCGCAGGGCGCGTAAGGTCTGGAAGAACTCTTGCACTTCAACGGTGGTCAACACAGAGGTCGGCTCGTCCAGTATCAGGATATCGACCTGGCGGTAGAGCATTTTGAGGATCTCGACCCGCTGCTGCACCCCGGGGGGGAGTTGTTCGATAGGGAGATCGAGGGGAGCGTGCAGGCCGGTCTCCTGCATGATCGCTTCCACCCGCTGACGTGCCTCCTCCAGGCGAAGTGTGGAGAGGAGTCCCCGTCCCTCTTCTCCCAGCACGATATTCTGCAGGGGGGTAAAGACAGGCACCAGGGTAAAGTGCTGGTGCACCATGCCTATCCCCCTGGCCAGGGCGTCAGAGGGACGGCGAAGCTCGCATGCGGCCCCTCGCACAGAGATGGTGCCTCGCGTCGGCGGCAAAAGCCCGGAGGCGATCTTCATCAGGGTAGACTTCCCGGCACCGTTCTCTCCCAGGAGACCGTGAATCTCACCCCGTTGCAGCTCCAGATCGACTCCCCGCAGGGCTACGGTACCGTCCGGATAGATCTTATGGATCGACTGCATCCGCAGGATCGGCTGTTCGCTCATCTCACTCCGAGGCTGGGTGGACAGCGGGTTACCAGATATTAGAACCGCTTACGGCATGCTTCGATCTCCTGGGCGGAGAAGGGCTTGGGGACGGTGATGCTCTGGCTCTTGATCGCCTCTTCTAGCTCGGTCACCGCAGCGAAGACAGAGGGGGGCAGGGCGTCACGCATGGCCTTGACCCTGCTGATGATCTGGGTGCGGTCCTCCGGCTTTACGGTACCCGCGCTGATCCCCAAACGCAAGAACTGCTCCAGATCTTCCACCTTACTCACCGCAATCCCCCCCTGCTCGAGTCCCAACTCCAGGATCCCTCCCTGGAACTTCCCTTCATGGGCCAGCCGGGCAGCGGTGAAGACCCCGACATCGACTCGTTTCATCATGCTGGCAACGATGAAACCGGGTTTGATATAGTCCTGATCCGCATCCACTCCGATGGCAAAAGGGGGACCCTGATGGCGGCCGGCTGCCTTTCCCCGCGCCTCCACCGCCTCAAAGATACCGAGTCCGGTGGCACCGGCCACGTTATAGATCACGATGGCTCCTTGATTCAGCTGGACTTCGGCTGCGGTTTTGCCCCGGGCCGGATCATTAAAGGAGCCGGTATAGGTGGCCAGGACTTTCACCGCATCTGGTCTGGTTCGGCGTTTTTGGGTGAGTGCCCAGTGCACACCAAACTTGTAGCCACACTCAAACTTCCATAAGACCGGGATCTCTACCCCCAGAACGATGCCGACAGCCGAAGCGTTGAACTCGGTGGCCAGCATGGCAGCCAGGGCACCGACCAGGGCACTCCCCTCGTTCTCCTTGAACAGGAGGGAGAGGACATTCTTGCGGTCCGGAATGAACCCATCGATGATGGCAAAGGGTTGGGTGGGGAATTCTTCGGCCACCGCTTTCACCGCATCGGTCAGCAGAAAGCCCACGCCGACGATCACCATACACCTCCTGCTCCGGGCCAGGGTACGAAGGTTGGGGAGATAGTCTGCTTCGGATTTGCTCTGCACCTCTATCACCCGGGAGGCCAGTCCGGCCTGCACCGCCTTCTCTCCTCCCAGGGCGGCCATGTCGTTGAAGGAGAGGTCGCCCCGTCCTCCGATATCGAAGACGATGCAGAGATTGTCCTGGGCTCCTTGCGCAGCAAGCGGAGAGAGAAGGGAGAAGCCCAGGGTCAATGTCAATAGAACAATCCCTAAACCCCAGAGTCGTGTTGTCGTCCACATGGGAGAGCACTCCTTTCTTGAGAACCTGCTGGAGGCGTGAAAGGTCCTGTCCTCCAGCCATCTTTTCCCCATCAGCGTCACGGTCAACGTTCTTCCCGATGTCTGCCTGGAGAGGTAACCCCTTTTCCCGTACATCCCCCTCTTTCTGCACGGCAGGGCAAAGAGTCTCAGCCGTTGGGGGAAGAAGTCCAGCAGGAGGTGCAAAGCCGCGGGGTTCGTGATCTAGGCCGGGTAGAGATCTGTACTCAGATACTTCAGCCCGGTGTCGCAAAGTACGGTGACGATTACCGCTCCCTTTTCTGCTTTCCTGGCCAGTTTGAGGGCACAGGCCACATTGGCCCCTGACGAGAAGCCGGCACAAATCCCCTCTTTCTTTCCCAATAACCGTGCCGTCCGGATCGCTTCGTTATCGGTGGCCGTAAGAAATCCGTCACAGAGTTCGGGTTGCCACAGCGGAGGAACCATGGCATAGCCGGCACCCTGGATCTTATGCTTGGTCGTCTTGACCTTCCCTTTGGCCAGAAAGGGAGCATTGGCCGGTTCTACCGCATAGGTCCGGATC
>RFHZ01000173.1 GCA_003696125.1 Nitrospinota bacterium | reverse complement strand
TCTGGGGACTTTCGATGGTGATCCAGCCGGTGATGACACCCCCCTGCCCCTGGAGTTCCAGATCAGAGGTGTCGGCGCAGATGGCAAAGTCGGCCCGGTATCCCCGTTCAACACAGGCTTTGGTTCCCGCCTCCCCCATCTCCTCTCCTACCACCGATTCAAAGAGGAGGTCTCCCCGCAGGGAGACCCCTAAACGACGCAGGATGGCGATGGCGAACAGGGCGGCCCCCAGTCCGCCTTTCATATCCGAGGCCCCGCGGCCGTAGAGGCGTCCGGCACTGATCACCGGCTCGAAAGGGGGATATCGCCACCCCTGGGCATCCCCCACCTGCGCCACATCGATGTGGGTGTTGATGAGCAGGGAAGCGTAGCGGTCAGGATCGCTTCCTCGCAGTACCCCGACCACATTCGGATCCCCGGCCGCCACTTCCCACTGGTCGACGGTAAAGCCGAGTTCCTGCAGGTAGCGGGCAATAAAGCTCTGGGCTGCCGTGGTGTTCCGTGCCGGTGGACTCTCCGTGGGAAAGGCGATCAACTGTTTGACCAGCGCCAGCAACTCCTCCTGCTGCGCTTCGATGGCTGCATCGATCTGCTCCGGCTGTACCGTTTCCACCCCATCCCCCTCCAGAGAGGTCATCATACCGCCGCCGTCTTCTTGGTCACCGTCTCCCGTATCCATTGCGTGGTGACCGATTTGGGACGCACGATGGGAGAGCCGATGGCACGGGAGATGACCGCCTGGCTGCAGACGCCCAGGGTTCTCGCCACCCCGAAGAGTACCGTATAGTACTCCAGTTCCCGGACCCCAAAGTGCCAGAGGAGCGAGCCGGAAGCGGCATCCACATTGGGCCAGGGATCTTTTGCCTTCCCCTGCTCGATCAGGATGGGGGGTACCACCTTAAAGGTCTTCTCCACGAGCTGGAAGACTTCATCCTCCGGGCAGACCCGTCGGCCGAACTCCAGGATGGCCAGGAAGCGAGGATCGGTCTGGCGCAGGACCGCATGCCCGTACCCGGGAATCACCTGCCCACTCTCCAGCGTTTCCCAGGCAAACTTGTGCAACGCCTCGTCGGTGGGGACCCCACCAAACTTCTCCTTGACCATGAGGATCCAGCGCAGGCACTCCTCCATGGCCAGGCCGTGCAGGGGACCGGCCAGACCGTTCATGCCGGCCGAAACGGCCAGGTAGAGGTTGGAGAGGGCAGAGGCCACGGTATGTGTGGTCATGGCGCTGACATTGCCGTTCTCATGGTCGCAGTAGATGACCAGGTAGAGTCGCATCAGGTTGGCAAACTCTCCATTCGGATCGGGAACCCCCATCATATGGGCCAGGTTGGCTCCCAGGTCTCGCTGGGGATCCGGAGGGATGATCTCTCCTTTCTGGTAGCGCAGGCGATAAATCCCTGCTGCCAGCACCGGTACCCGTGCCACCAGGTTCAGGGCATCTTCCAGGGTCGGGATCCAGAAGTCCTCCTTTTTGAGACCTGCATGGTACTGCTGTTTGAAGATCGATTCCTTTTCCAATACCAGGATGGCCGCACTGAACATGGTCATCGGGTGCGAGTCGGGGGGCATGGCGCGTAACACGTCCCAGACATACTCGGGGACGGTGGCCCGCCGCTGCAGTTCGCTGGTTAAGTCGTTGAGGGCATCGGCATCGGGAAATTCCCCGGTCAGCAACAGGTAGAGGATCTCTTCTGGCCGTTTCCCGGTCAATTCACTGATATGGCGGCCGCGGATAAATAACCCCCGATTGTTATCCACCTGCGAAGTATCACAGACAAGCGCCTTTACCCCACGCATCCCACCGTAGGCCTGGGCCACGGTGACCTCAGAGATCACCTCCTTCCCGTATTCCTGGATCAGGTGCCTGATCTCCTCCCGGAGAGGAGGGATGATTTGGGAAAGCTTTTCTTTAAGCGTTGCCATGATGTCCTCCCTATATTGAATGGTGATACCGGTAAACAAAGAAGACCCGATGCGGTAAAATTTGCCCTTTGCTCACGGTTGCTCTGCCAGAGATTACACCGCTCCCCTAGGTAAAATTGTGGAGTAATCTCCCCGAGATGTCAAGGAGAATCCCCTGCTTTCTCTCCTGGTTGCTGGAGGCCTCTTCCCCAGGTGACCCCACACGGGAAAATGAAAAAACTCTTGACATTTTTCCCGAATTCCTCTAGCATGATATGAAAAAGCGGGTTGTAAATACCAGAGGAATCAAGAGGCCAGACGGCGCATGGGACAACTGAACTGGTGGGCACTTGTTCTGCAGGCAGGACCGGTAGGCAAGATGGTATTGGCGATGCTGGGAGGGTTTTCCCTCTTCTCCTGGGCCATCATCCTGCAGAAGCTCCATTTTTTTTACCGGATGCAGCGCGATTCAACCCGGTTTCAGGCTGTGTTTCAGAGCAAGACTAATCTCTCGGTCATCTATGCTGCCACCAAGAAATTCTCTTATTCGCCTCTGGCCAAGCTCTTTGCCACCACCTATCTGACCCTGCGGGAGATGCTGCGACAGGATGCCATGACCGGGGAGGGCAAAGAGAATGGTGGTAGCGAGAAATCCCGCCTCTTCATCGCCGATGTGGAGAGCCTGCATCGCACCCTGCAGCAGGTGGCAAACAGTGAAGTGCTCCTCATGGAGAAGTACCTGATCTTCCTGGCAACAACGGCGAGTGTGACCCCTTTTATCGGCCTCTTCGGGACGGTATGGGGGGTGATGAGCGCCTTTCAGCGGATCGGGTATCGAGGAGGAGCCAGCCTGGCTGTGGTGGCTCCCGGGATCTCCGAGGCGCTGATTGCGACGGCAGCCGGTCTTGCCGCTGCCATTCCGGCGGTGATTGCGTATAACTATTTTGTGAACCGGATCAAGATCGTGACCAATGCCATGGATCAGTTTGTGGCAGAACTCCTCTCCTACGCTGAACGTGGGCTTATCTGGCGAGGATAACCATGGCCGGGTATCGCAGTGGCAAAACGCAGACCACCCTTTCTGAGATCAATGTGACCCCGCTGGTTGATGTCATGCTTGTGCTGCTGATCATCTTCATGGTCACTGCTCCCATGCTGCAGCAGGGGATCGAGGTGCAGCTCCCCACCGAGGCAGGAGCCCCTCTCCCTGAGCAGAGCCCTCTGGTGATTACGCTTCCCGATGAACACCGACTCTATCTCAACGATCATCCCGTTACCCTCCCTGCCCTGGAAAGAGCCCTTCATACTGCTGCCCGCACCCGGCAGGCGGTCTTTCTCCGGGCTGATCGCCGTATCCCGTATGGAGCTGTGGTCCGCATCATGGCCCTGGCGCAAAAGGCCGGTATCGAAAACCTGGGGATGGTCACGACACCACTCGAAGACCGATGAGAGAGCCTGCTAGACAGCATATGAGAAGAGAGGATACCGTATCGTTGTACCGGATGCTCTTCTTTTCTCTTCTGTTACACGGTTTCGGTCTGGTCATCTTCCTGGCCCTGTCTTCCCGTCATCCCCTCCCCTTCAAAGGGGAGCCGGCGGCGTATAGGGTGCGGCTCCTCTCCCTCCCTGCCCCGCCACCGGCT
>RFHZ01000172.1 GCA_003696125.1 Nitrospinota bacterium | reverse complement strand
GGTCAGGAGAGCATACCCGACCTCAAAGGGGCGCTTGTAGTTCTCCACCTGAGAGACAAGCTTATCCAGGTAGGAGAGGAAGAGGGGGAGATAGCCCCGCTCGTCATACCCCCGGTACTCAAAGACATGGAGCTTTCCCGGCAGCATCCGGTCATGACGCTCTTCCCCTTTGATCAGGGCAACCACCCGGCGAAAGAGGGGAAAGAGGGTGAGATGATCGACCACCGACTGCATCCGCTTCCACCACCGGAGATTCCGGATCAGGGTGGCCTTGACCGAAGCCCGGGTGGCCTCGAACTCCGCATCGCTGTATCCCTTTTTCACCATCTCCCCCCTGGTCTCTTCCAGGGTCGCCTCCAGCATCTGCTCCTCTTCTTTACTATCCCTTTTTTCCGCTCTCTTCTCTCCCGGCATGACCACCATCACCAGGCGATCAAAGTGGGTGACCCGTTGCAACCCGCTGTTCTGCTCGATCCAGGGACCGAACTTGCGCAGGCGAAAGAGGTGATCTTCAAAGAGTTTCCGGTTGAGGTTATAGATCTTGCGCAGCCTGGCATTGACCGGAACCTGCATGGTCTTGCGTCCCTGGGCAAAGAAGGCGAGGAGAGAGAAATCCTCCAGATTAATGTTGCTCAACCCCATGTCAGAGGCCGTGGTAATGCCGAGCTTCACCTCTGCCGGGGAGAGCCGCCGGTACCCCTGCCTGGCCAGGAGCTTCTCTATCTCTACGAGCACATCCTGGGGATGGAGGGAGTGGCGGGGAAGACCGTACCGGCCCTCCAGATCATAGAGGCTCTTGTTCTGCTGCGGATCAAAGGGGTCGTACAGCTCCTTGATCCGGTCACGGATCTGGTCGATCCGTTCTCCCACGGCCCGGCGGATGCTGGCATAGACCGGATCGGGCGGATTGCGGGAGAAGAGGTGGGGAAAACGGCCGGCAAGATCGGCATGGATCTCACTCGCATCCAGCTCGATCGGATTGGCCTGCTCCGGTTGGCTTTCGATAATGACCTCAGCCAGGGTAAAGGCTGACATATCGATACCACCCTCAGGTTAAATATCCAGATTCCGCACCTCCAGCGCGTGCGTCTCGATAAACTCGCGACGGGGTTCTACCTGATCCCCCATCAGGACGGTGAAGATCTGGTCCGCCTCCACCGCATCCTCGATGCTGACCCGGAGCAGGGTCCGGCGTTCCGGGTCCATGGTCGTCTCCCAGAGCTGGTCAGGATTCATCTCCCCCAGTCCCTTGTAGCGCTGGATGCTCAACCCCTTCTTCCCCACCCGTTTGATCTCCTCGATCAACTCCTGGAAGCTGCCTACCTGGTACGATGTGCCATCGATGGTCAGGGTATAGGGGGGGAGGCCGATATGTTTTAGGCTCTCCGCCTTCACCCGCAGTCCCCGGAATTCGGGGGAGTGGAGAAATTCGGGTGTGATCTCGGTGCTGACCCGTACCCCATCCCGCAGGTAGGCAAAGGCGATGCGGTATCCGGCCTGCTCTTCTTCCCAGTGGAGAGTCGCTTCCAAGGGGGATTCGGTCGGGTAGAGCTGCTGGAACAGTCTCTTGAGCTCGGCGATCCGGGCCTGCAAGACCTCTTCCTGGCTCATCACCCCTTCCTCCAGGATGCCCTGCAGGGTGATCAGGCGGAGCAGCCGGCTGTCGTACCGTTTCCTTTCAAAACGCTGCAGCAGGGCCTCGTAGTCGATCATCTGCTTCACAAGCGCCACCAGTCGTTCCGCCGTGATCTGTTCCTGGCCATCCCGGGTGGAGAGCAGGAGGGAGACTTCCCGGCTGGCCAGCTCAAAGATGTAGTTATCAAAGGTGCTCTCGTCTTTGATGTAGAACTCCTGGTTACCCCGCTTTAGCTTGTAGAGGGGAGGCTGGGCGATGTAGAGGTAGCCGCGCTCGATGACCTGGGGCATCTGGCGGTAGAAGAAGGTGAGGAGCAGGGTGCGGATGTGCGCTCCATCCACATCCGCGTCGGTATTGTGACAACACAGGCCTCCCATTCCGGCGATAAAGTTCTCATCACCTGCCACCGAAAAATCGTAGACATACCCTGTTGAGGACTCGACCTGCTGGATGGCGGTGATCGGTACAGCAACAAGATCACCATCAACCTCCACAAAACGCCGATTTAGGGAGGGAGACGTGCTGGAGAGCCGCTTGCGGATCGTTTCTGCCGCAGGATGATCTTTCCATAATGGGGTGAGTTTCTCCAGGTCCTCTCTCGCCGTTACGCTGATTATCCAGTGGCGGTGTCTCGTTTCGCATGGCTGGCCGCGAATCTCCGAGACCGTACCGTTCGGATCACGGAAGGAGAGAGAGCTGACCACACCCAGGGAGGAGAGGAGATAGACCACACCGCTGGCCAAATCGGGGGAGGAAGTGTAGAAGGAGATCTTTCCCCTGGTAACGCTGCCATCACCGAGGAGATAACCGCGGAGAAAAGCGAGTCGGAGTTCCTTGGCAACGTTAAAAACGATGGCCGGAATCTGTTTGGTTATCGCGCTGGCCTTCCGGAATCCCAAAAGGTGTTGCCATGCCAGGGCAGCAACCCGGTTCACCAATCGTAATTCTATCTGATCAGAGGACCTGTAAAGCTGGGGTGCTATCCCAAATGCGCTCTCCAGGGCATCAGCCATCTCGGCGACCAGCCTGCTATCAGATTTTCCCATGGAGAGCCGGATTCCCCCTCGATCCGAGCATGACCCCTCGGCCACATAGAATCCCAGGAGGGTCATGAATGCTGGAGTGATCTCCAGGAAGCGAGGAATCCCCTTCTTCTGGTAATGTTCAGGGCTGAGTTCCATATCTTCTCGCTGCTCAAACCACTCCACATCTTCGTCAGTCAGATCAGAGAGTCGGACATAGGATCGCACCCGGTTGGCAGGAGAACCTCTATACTGCTCGGCCCAGATCCGTTCAAGAGTGCTGGAAGCGATGTTTACCCGACTCATCATCTGCTGAGGATCGGTACCTATTGCCTGTAAATAGGCCTGCCATCGAGGGAGGGTGGGTCGCTTTTCCCATGCGTAGAATGTCACAGGCTGGCGGACTCCCACCCGGGTGCAGAGGTCTCGCTGGCTGATTCCACAGGCCTTCCGGAGGGTCTTCATCTCCTTACGGACATCTGCCGGGATTTCCACACGGGGAGCTGTTAGCTCAGGCCTATCGGCATACCCGGCCAGGATACGAGTCTTGTACCACTCCTCTACTGCCGGGCCACGGACCCAGATCTGGTTGGCGGCTTCAGGGATGGCATGGAGGGTGCGAAAGAGATCAAGGCGACGCATCCCCGTGTCTGGCAGGTGAAGATGTCGGGGGGCGACTATGTAGTCTCCCACCTTCAGCTCATCTCCCCGTCTGAGTTCAAGCTTCCCCCGGTGATAGACAAAGAGACTATGGCTTGCCGTCACCTTTACCGAGCGGCCATAGGCGGTGCGAATCTGCAAGAGGGGCTCTGTTATCTTGTGCCGGATCACGGCCCGGATAGGTCGAAAGCGTACCTGGTGGTCGTTCATCCCAAAACAGAGTACCTCACCGAGCCGATCACTGATGAGTTTGTCATAAAAACCGTGATTCTCCCCAGAAGCCAAAGCCGCATCGATAAACGATCCGATAGTCGTCATGCGGACCCCTGTCTGGTCACGGACAATGACATGTTCTTCGCCATCAACACTCATCAGTATCACGCGGTGATAGCGGATCTTGTTGATGTCAAAATCCGTGGGTCCGATCCCGGTTCCCAGCGCGGTGATGATCATCTGGATCTCCTGGCTGTTGAGCATCTTATCGAAGCGGGCCCTCTCCACGTTCAGGATCTTTCCGCGCAGGGGAAGGATGGCCTGAAACGTCCGGTCTCGTGCCTGTTTGGCCGATCCCCCTGCCGAATCCCCTTCCACCAGGAAGAGCTCACACTGGGCCGGGTCCTTGTTGGAGCAGTCGGCCAGCTTGCCGGGTAGGGTGGTCGATTCGAGCGCGGTCTTGCGCCTGACCAGCTCCCGTGCCCGCCGGGCCGCCTCCCGTGCCCTGGCCGCAGAGACGACCTTATCGACGATCTTGCGGGCCACGGCCGGATTCTCCTCGAAGAAGATGCCCAGCTTTTCGTTGACGATCGTCTCCACGATCCCCTTGACCTCGCTGTTCCCCAGCTTGGTCTTGGTCTGTCCTTCGAACTGGGGTTCGGGAACCTGCACGCTGATCACCGCGGTCAGCCCCTCCCGCACATCATCCCCGGTCGGATTACTCTCCACGTTCTTCAAGAGGTTGTTCGCGGCCGCATAGGCATTTACTGTGCGGGTCAAGGCGCTTTTAAAGCCGATGAGATGGGTACCCCCTTCTACGGTGTTGATGTTGTTGGCAAAGGAGTAGACGTTCTCCGCGTACCCGTCGTTGTATTGCAGCGCGATCTCTAAACGGATCCCCTCCTTTTCGCTCTCGATATAGATCGGCTCGTCGTGCAGCACGGTCTTGTTCCGGTTGAGATGACTCACAAAGGAGCGGATGCCCCCCTCGTAGTAGAAGGTATGCTCCTTTTCCACCCGTTCATCACGGAAGTGAATCTGCAGCCCACGATTGAGGAAGGCCAGTTCACGCAGGCGAGCCGCCAGGGTATCGAAGTTGAAGTTGATCTCTTCAAAGATCAAGGGATCGGGACGAAAGGTGATCTTGGTGCCTCGACGCTCCGTCTTCCCGGTCACGGTAAGGGGAGTGACCGGGTTTCCCCGTTCATAGCGCTGTCGATAGACCTTTCCCCCTCGCCAGATCTCCAGTTCCAGCCATTCCGAGAGGGCATTGACCACGGAGACCCCTACTCCGTGCAGGCCTCCGGAGACCTTATAGCTCTCCTTATCGAACTTCCCGCCGGCGTGCAGCTTGGTCATCACCACCTCGGCTGCCGGTCGCTTTTCCGTAGGATGCATATCGGTGGGGATCCCGCGACCGTCGTCGACTACCGTCACACTGTTATCGATATGGATGACGACGGTGATGTGGGAGCAATAGCCGGCCATAGCCTCATCGACGCTGTTATCCACCACCTCGTACACGAGATGGTGGAGTCCCAGACTCCCCGTGCTCCCGATATACATGGCCGGCCGCTTGCGGACCGCCTCTAATCCTTCCAGCACCTTGATGTGGCTCGCATCGTACGTCGTCTCATCAGCGATTCGATTCATACCCTCTTCTCTCCATCTTACTCTCATAGGACAAGCTTCCGCCTGTGACCCGGTAGAGCGCTTTCCCTTCGACAAACCTCCCCAATCCGGCCAATTCTGCGGTGGTCAAAAAGACCTGTTGCCCGGTCTGGGTCAGAAAGTCGAAGATGATCTGGCGCCGTCGGCTATCCAGTTCCGAAATCACATCATCAAACAGGATGATGGGTGAAAGCTCCGTATGGCGGGTGAAGTTCCGTACCATGGCCAGGGTAACCAGGAAAACGGTGAGGCGCTGTTCGCCCTGGGATCCGTAAAAGCGGAGGTTATGCTGGCCCCAAAGAAACTGCACATCGTCTCGATGCGGTCCGATCAGGGATTGTCCCTGTCTTTGCTCCTCCTGCTCTCTCCGCTTGAGTTGCTGGACAAATCGAGTGCGAATCCGGTGTTGCCATTGCTCCTTGTTCCCCTCTTCCCGGGAAAGGGGAAACCGGAATACGCATCCCAGGGAGGAATGATAGCAGAGAGAGAGCGAGTGCTGCTCCGGGAAAAACTCCCCCTTCACCTCCTCCAGGTCTTTGCTGAGGTGGTGCAGATAGCGGATCCGTTCCCCGATGATCGCCGTCCCCAGTTCCACGTACTGACTGGTCCAGACGTCCAGGAGAGAGGCGTTACGGGAGGAAGGCGATTTCAACAGGGTATTCCGCTGTCTGAGAGCATGGTTATAGCGTTGAACCAATTCCAGGTACCATGGATGCAGGTTATAGATCCCTCGATCAAAAAATCTCCGGCGCTCCTGCGGTCCTCCCTTGATGAGGAGGAGAGAATCGGGAAAGAAGAGGAAGGTGCTTACCAGGCCGAGAAATTCCCCCAGCCTCGTCGGTTCTTTGCCATTGACCTGTAAGCGACGTCCCTTCCCTTCCAGGATGACCTCCACCACCAGATCCCGCGTGTAGAGCGGATGCTGGAGTATGCCTTTGATATAAGCACGCGATGTGCCCCACCGGATCAGATCCTCTCTTCTCCCGGTGCGGAACGACCGGAGATTTCCCAGCACATAGATGGCTTCCAGGAGATTGGTCTTCCCCTGACCGTTATCTCCCCAGAGGATATTGATGGTGGGGGAGGGAGACCAGACCAGCTCGGCATAGTTACGGAAATGGCGCAGGCAGATCTCCTTGAGAAACATCGTCGTCCTACAAGCGCATCGGCATGACGACGCAGAGATAATGCTGGTCCTCTTTGGGACGGATGATGGCCGGACCGAAATGGTCTCCCAGCTCCAGCAGCACCTCCTCTTCTTCGATCACCGAGAGGACATCGATCAGATAGCGGGCATTAAAGCTGATATGCATGCTCTCCCCCTCGTACTCCATCTCCAAGCTCTCGACCGCTTCCCCCAGCTCCGGGCTGTTCGAGCGCAGCACCATCTCCCCGGCTTTCAGAT
>RFHZ01000171.1 GCA_003696125.1 Nitrospinota bacterium | reverse complement strand
GGGTAGGGGGTGGGGGCTATGGTCCCCCTTCCGAACGCCCGGCTGCGCTGCATGAGTGGGACCTCCTGGAAGGATATGTGAGTGAAACAAAAGAGGATGGGGGTTGAAACGGATCGCGCCAAACGGGTATAGTGTAAGTGGGCAGGTGGTTGTCCCTCTTGAGTATCCATGAACAGAACCAGCAGGAGATTCCTCATATGTTCCGTAGACAAAAGCAGCACCAGCCAGGGCCTCATCATGATCATCACCATTCGCACGGGGGGCATAGCCATACCCATGGTATCATCGATCCGTCGCTGGTAACCTCCCAACGAGGCATCTGGGCCATTAAGTGGTCCTTCATCGGGCTGATGATCACCGCCCTGCTCCAGGTCGTGGTCGTCCTCCTCTCCGGGAGTGTGGCCCTGCTTGCCGATACCATCCATAACTTCGGCGATGCCGCAACCGCCATCCCCTTATGGATCGCCTTTAGCCTGGCTCGCCTCAAGCCGAGCAAGCGCTTCTCCTATGGGTACGGCCGGGTGGAAGACTTTGCCGGTATGGTCATCGTCCTGATCATCCTGTTCAGCGCCGTGGTTGCTGCCTATGAATCGATCGATCGCCTCCTCCATCCCCGCCAGGTAGAGTATCTCTGGACAGTGGCGCTGGCCTCTATCATCGGGTTTATCGGGAATGAGGCGGTGGCCATCTTCCGCATCAGGGTGGGAAAGGAGATCGGCAGCGCCGCCCTGATTGCAGATGGATACCATGCCCGGGTGGATGGATGGACGAGCCTTGCCGTCTTCTTCGGTGCCCTGGGGATATGGCTGGGCTATCCGCTGGCCGATCCGGTTGTCGGCCTGCTGATCACCATAGCCATCCTCGGTATCGTCTGGCAATCGGGTAAGGCGGTGTTCACGCGGATGCTGGATGGGGTGGAACCAGAGGTGATCGATGAGATCCACCATGCGGCCGAACATGTCTCGCGTATCCGGGATGTGACCGAGGTGCGGGCGCGGTGGATCGGGCACCGGTTACACGCCGAGGTGAACATCGCCGTGGCACCAGACCTCTCGGTGGCGGAAGGACATACCATCGCCAAAGACCTGCATCATCAGCTCTTCCATCATCTCCCCTATCTCTCCGCCGCCACCATCCATGTCGATCCGGTGGCCGAATCTGGTGAACAACATCACCGCATCGCCGAACATACCCATGACGGCTTACCACCTCATTCTCATTAGGTAGAGATGACCTGAACACCAGAGGGGTTGCACCATGCCAAACCAGACCCTAAAGATTGAAGGAGCCCGTTTCATCCTGACCATGGACCCGCAACGGAGGATCATAGCGGATGGATCGATTCTGATCGAAGGAGAACGGATCAGCCGGGTGGATAAAGCGACAGCGTTACAGGAGGTGACAGCAGACCGGGTCATCGATGCGCGGGACATGGTGGTGACCCCGGGATTCTGTAACGGTCACATGCATATCAGCTATGCCCATGCGGTGCGCGGCATCTTCCCGGATGATCTCGATCCGATGGTCTACCTCTCCCACGTCTTCACCCTGCAGGGAGCCATGACCGAGGAGGAGGAGTACCATACGACCCTGCTCGGGATCACCGAACTCCTGAGGTACGGCACGACCTGTTTCCTGGATCCGGGAAGCACCAAGTTTCTGGACGCCTGCCTCCAGGCATACGAGACCGCCGGCTGCCGGATCATTGTCGGCCACCAGGTCGTCGACCAGCCCAACCCCTTACACTTACCGGTCACCTCTACCGAGCAGTCCATTGCCCGGATGGAGGAAACCATTCAACGGTACGATCGCCGTCTCAACGGTCGTGTGCGGGCCTGGGCCATGCCGTTTGCCGCCGATTACTGCTCAACAGAGCTCCTGGTCGCGGCCAAACGGCTGGCCGATCAGTACCAGACCGGGATCACGCTGCACCAGTCCAATGCCCCGGCATCGGTGGAGGCGCATCTCCAGAAATACGGGAAACGGCCGGTGGAATACCTCGAGGAGATCGGGGTTTTGGGACCGAATATGCTGCTGGCACATGTGATCGGTCTGGATAGGGCAGAGGTGGAGGCCATGGCCCGCACCCAGACCAAAGCGGTCATGTGTCCCACCGCCGCGCTCAAGATGGGGACCGGGGTGACCCAAAAGGGTTTGCTGCCGGAGATGCTGGAGCGAGGGGTGTGTGTGGGACTCGGCACCGATGCCGGGAACAACTCTAACCTGATCGAAACGCTGCGCTCGGTCTATCTCTCGGCGGTCATCTTCAAGGATGGCCGGCAGAGTACCCGGGTCATCCCGGCGGAAACGGCCCTGGAGATGGGGACGATTCTCGGGGCAAAGGCCCTGGGGCTCGAGGCGGAGATCGGTTCGATCGAGTCCGGGAAAAAGGCGGACCTGGTGCTCTTCGATACCAGGCGACCCGAATGGCGCACCCTCTTTAACCCGGTGAATAACCTGGTCTATAACGCGGATGGCCGCAGCGTGCATACGGTCATTGTGGATGGAAAGGTGGTGGTTGAAGCCTCCCGGCCGCTCTTTGTGGATGAGGGAGCGCTGATCGACAGGGTGCAACGCCTGGGTGAAAACCTGCTCGCCCGCACCGGGATCTCCTTCCCTTCCCGCTGGCCAATCGTATAGAAAATGAGATATAAGGTCTTCCTGAGCATCGGGTTTATCCTTTTTCTCGCCTCCTGGTTGCCTGCCGGGGCTGTGGTCATCGATCTGGAGACACGACCCGGGGTACAACAGCGCTTTCTCCTGCTCACACCGGATCACCCCCTGGCCAGCGTCCTCCTCCTGGTCGGAGGTCACGGGAGGCTCGGGATGCAAAGGGATGGGAGCCTTAACTGGGGAAAGAAAAACTTCCTGGTGCGTAACCGCACCCGGTTTGTAGAGCAGGGCTTGGTCGTGGCACTGCTCGATGCCCCTTCTGACCGGCAAGATGGACGGGGACTGTTGGGCGGTTTCAGGGCCGGTGCAGCGCATGCCCGGGATGTGGGAGCCGTCGTTGCCTACCTGCGGAGACGCTTTGCCCTGCCGGTCTGGCTCATAGGGACGAGTCGGGGATCGATCTCGGCAGCAAACGCGGCGATCCGGCTGCAGGAAGGAGGGCCTGACGGATTGGTCCTCACGGCGAGTGTGACCCGGCCGAACAGGAAGGGGAGCGCTCTGCTCAGCCTCGACCTCTCCCGTATCACCATCCCTACCCTCGTGATACATCACACCAGGGATGGCTGTTTCGTGTCTCCTTACCGGGATACGGCCACCCTGCTCTCGAGACTGGTCAATGCCCCTCGGGTCGAACTCATCCCCTTGCACGGAGGGGCTCATCCCCAATCCCATCCGTGTCGAGCCCAATCGTATCATGGCTTCTGGGGGTTAGACCTGCCGGTGGTGACCACGATTGCGGAGTGGATACGGGTGCATACCCCGGGAGCAGGCGGCTCATCTCTCTTCTGTGCAGAGGAGGAGAAGCGTTGTCACGAGTAAACCCTCCCCCTCTCGCGGAAGAGCAGGCGTGGCAGGGCATCGTATCTGCGCACCTGACCCGCTACCCCTTGCTGCAGGTACAGGACCTGTACAAGCTCGCCTATCAGGCGGCATTGGGGAGTGAACACCTCGGGAAAGATCACGGG
>RFHZ01000170.1 GCA_003696125.1 Nitrospinota bacterium | reverse complement strand
TATCCGGAGTAGGCGCCAGCAGGTCGGGGAGTGGGTACAGCGGGCAGAGCAGGTGGGGGAGGGAGCAGCAGCCGTTGTAGAGGCGGGAAAGAGACTGCAAGAGAGCCTCACCTCAATCGAGGAGGAGTTGATTCAGCCCCGCGTATCGGCCCCCTTAGACATGATCAACTTCCCGACCCGGCTCAATGCCAAACTGGCTGCCCTCTCCAGCGTGGTGTCCAGTGCCGATGCCGTGCCGACACGGCAGTCACACGAGGTGTTTCAAGACCTGTCCAGCCGCATTGATCACCAGCTTGCTCGCTTGCAGGAGGTGATCGATACCGACCTCGCCGCGTTTATGCAGGCGATCCAGGAGGCAGGGATTCCCCCTGTTGTCTCCCAGACTCTCTGATGCCCGGTCTGGACGGTCCTTGGAATAGCAAAAGTGGAGAGCAGCGATCCAGGCGTATGAGTCGCGTTCGAGGTTTCTTCTGTATCTTCTCGGCCGATCTCCTGGTGCGGGTGGCGTACCAGATGGGCAAGACCCCTCTCTTGCCCATCTTTGCCGCCACGCTGGGGGCAACCGACCTCTTCCTGGGGCTCATCGTCTCTGTCTCTACCGTCACCGGCATGGTGCTCAAACCGTTCATCGGGATCTTCTCTGATCGATGGGGTCGGCGAAGCTGGCTGCTGATCGGCACGACATTCTTTGCGGTCATGCCCTTTGCGTACCGCTTTGTCCAGACTCCGGGGCAGTTGCTCTTTGTCCGCATCGTCCACGGGCTGGCAACGGCGATCTATGGTCCGGTTACCCTGGCCTATGTGGTAGAACTCTCCCGGCATCGCCGGGCAGAACGCCTCGCCTGGTTTGGTCTGCCACGGAGTGCCGGCTATGTGGCCGGGCCGATTGTGGCAGGCTGGCTCCTGCTGCTCCTGGAACCGGCTACGGTCTTTACCGTTATCGGTGTTGTCAGCAGTTTAGCCTTCCTCCCCATTCTTCTCCTCCCTCCCCCTCCCTACAAAGAGAAGAGGTCCCTTCCCCCTCTGGTACGGCACACCTTCTCTGCCTTCTATGCCGGGAGCAGGACCCTTGCCGTCTGGCTGGCAGGGGGAGTAGAAGCGGCCTTGTATGTGGCCCTCTATGCGGTGAAAGCCTTCCTTCCCATCCATGCCCTGACCCTTGGTGTCAACGTTGCCATGGTGGGAACCTTTTTCGGCCTGCAGGAGGGGACTCATATGTTGTTAAATCCTTTAGGGGGACGCATGGGAGATCGATTCGGCTATCGGTGCACCATCGGTTTGGGGATGGTGGTAGTAGGGATAACCCTCCTCTTACTCACCTTAACCGGTAGGAGTTTCATGCTGATGGGGCTCGCTTTCCTCATGGGAGTGGCGCAGGCGCTTGTTCTCCCTTCTACCGTTGCCCTCGTCTCTACCCGTATAGAGGAGCAATACCTGGGAGCAGGGATGGGATTGATAGGCACGTTGAGGAACGCAGGGAAGGTAGTCGGACCAACCGGGGCCGGTTTGCTGATCCGATGGCTGGAATTCACCGTGACGTTCCGTCTCCTCGGGGTTATTCTCCTGCTGGGGACTGCATTTGCCTGGCTTTTCATCTCGCAGCAGCAGAAAACTCGGAGGTAAGGACCGGTGTGCCGGCAGAGGCGCACAGCAGGAGGAATAAAGCTCCCCCAGCGCTGCACTCGGTGTCTGCGGTAGTGTAGACTGGAGACAGGGCTGAACTCGCAAGGCGTACAAGGTGTTTAATCGCTCAAACGCAAATAAATGCAAAGAAATTTGACATTTGCCCGTAGCCGGGTACAATACAAAGAGAGGGAAAAGGCAGAAGGGTGGTGAGGTGGAAAAAGGAGGGGAAGGCATGGAAACGCATGTGGCGTCGAATCCGGAAGAGAACCTCTTTGAGACACGCATTCGCAATCTGTGGAACGGCTTTGTCAACCGCTTTGGCAAGTTGAATGGCAAGATCGACCTTTACCTCCCTTCCGAAATCGCTGACATTCAAATCGGAGGACTGGAAAAGGCGCAAAAAGAGGTAGAGAGCTTCAGTCATGTCATTCGCAATCCGGAGATCGCCAAGCGTTGGGGAACCGAGCCCTCAAAAGGGCTCTTACTCTATGGTCCTGTTGGTACCGGCAAAACGCTACTGGCCAAACTCTTAGCCAGCAAGGCTCTCGTCCCCCTCTTCCACCTGAACATCCCTAACCTGATCCTGCTGGCTTTAGGCATGCAACAGCGATGGGTCGAGTTCCTCCAACGCTTCTATGAGTTGATCGGTGAGTGTCAACGGGCCGTGGTCTTCTTTGATGAGATCGATCTGCTGGGATCTGAGATGTCGGAATTCTTCCAACTGGCTCCCGGATTCCGGTCGCAAGCCCTCTTCCTGGTGGTGCAGATGGTGGATCAACTGGCCCAATATCCCGGGGTGATTGTGGTGGGAGCGACAGACAGGCCAGAGGTTATTGGACCCCAGTTAATCAAACGGGGCCGATTCCAGCGCCTGATCGAGGTCCCCTTACCCAACGATCAGCAGCGGAAAGAGATCATGGAACTCCATATCAAAAGGGCAGAGCAGATCGCAGGACGTCAGCTCTTTGATAAGCTGGACTACGACCGGATTCTCCCGCGTCTGGCCTCTTTCAGCGGAGCCAATATCGCCGACCTTATCCAGCGGGTACTGGGGGAGAAGGTACGACAGGAGGGGAACGGGGAGGCAGTGGGGCTGGTGACTACGGAAGACATCCTGGAGGAAGTGAGCAACTACGAACATATCAAGCAATACATGGAACGGATCTTTGCCAAGCCCTCAGAAGGGGCCTATCTCTAGTCCAGGGCCCTGATACAGAAAGGGAAAGAGAGTATGTGGAGCCTTGAGCATCCCTCGCCTAGCCGTGGTGTCAAGGAGAGACTACGGCTCCTCTACAGCCGAGAGCAGATCACTGAACGGGTCAAGATGCTTGCCGGTACCATCAATCAGGATTATTCCGGGCGCCAGGAGATCATCCTGATCGGTATCCTAAAGGGAGCCTTCGTCTTTCTCGCTGATCTGATCCGTCATCTCACCGTTCCGGTGATCATCGACTTCATCCAGCTCTCGAGCTACGGTGCGTATACCCAGTCCTCTGGACAAGTCATGAAACTCTCCGACCTCCACCATCCGATTCGAGAAAAAGATGTGATCGTGGTAGAGGATATTCTGGATAGTGGATTGACCATGCGCTTTCTCCTGGAAGAGCTGCAAAAACAGCACCCCCGTTCCCTCAAGATTTGTGCGCTGATCGATAAGCGCCATCGCCGCTTGATGCCGATCGAGGCCGACTATGTCGGGTTTCACCTGGAAGAAGGGTTTGTGGTCGGCTACGGGATCGACTATAACGAAAAATACCGGCAACTCCCTGACATCTATACCGTAGAGTTCCTTTCCCCCCAATCATGAGGGCAGGGGAGAAGAGGGAGCGTATGTACGCAGAGATACTCGCCATGGCCCGAGGTGAACGGGCAGCGGAGACCCTTCTGAAAGGAGTGAAACTCCTTAATCTCTTTTCTGGAGAGGTCATCACCACCAACGTCGCCTTGGGGAGAGGCCTGATCGTCGGTGTCGGTCCCCTGTACACCCGTGGGGAAAAGGTATACGATCTGCAGGGATGCTATCTCCTGCCAGGATTGATCGATGGACACATCCATATCGAGAGCTCACTGCTCACCCCACCCCGTTTTGCCGAGGTGGTGGTTCCGCATGGGACCACCACGGTGATTGCCGACCCGCATGAAATCGCCAATGTGGCAGGAATAAGCGGTATCCGGTACATGCTGGCCGCCAGCGAACACCTCCCGCTCGATGTCTTTCTCATGGCTCCTTCCTGCGTTCCGGCAACGACTTTCGAGACCACCGGGGCGACGCTTGATGCCGCGGCCATCGAGTCGCTACTCCAATCAGAGCGGGTGCTCGGTCTGGGCGAATTGATGAACTATCCCGGTGCCATCGCCGGTGAGCCAGAGGTCCTGGCCAAAGTGGCCGCAACCCGCAAACGAGGGAAGCTGCTCGATGGTCATGCCCCTGGACTGGCCGGTGCCGATCTCCAGGCCTACCTGACCCTGGGGATCGGTTCAGATCATGAGTGCACAACGCTGACAGAGGCGCAGGAGAAGCTCAGACAGGGGATGTGGATCATGCTCCGGGAAGGGAGTGCGGCCCAAAATCTCCATGCCCTTCTCCCCCTGGTAAATCCGTATACCGTGCGCCGTTGCATGCTGGTTACCGATGACAAGGAGATCGAAGGGTTACTCAGGGAAGGGCATATGGACTGCAATGTCCGCAAGGCGATCGCACTCGGCTTGGAGCCGTGCTACGCCATCCAGATGGCTACCCTGAATCCTGCCGAGTACTTCGGGCTGCGTGACCGCGGAGTGATCGCGCCCGGGTATCTGGCCGACCTGGTGGTGGTGGAAGACCTGCAGGAATTTAGTGTAAAGATGGTCTTTAAACGAGGAAAGCTCGTGGCCGAACAGGGAAGGCTCCTTATCGAGATTCCACCGGCAGAGGGCGAGGAGACCCTCCATCACACCGTGCATATCCGGCAGGTTACCGCAGAGGCGCTTCGTATCCCTGCCTCCCACCGCAAGATCCGGGTCATCGGGGTCATCCCGGATCAGATCCTTACCCAGACCCTCTTTCTGGAAGGGACAGAGCAGGAGGGAATGCTGGTCGCAGATCCCCGCAAAGATCTGGTCAAGCTGGCCGTGATCGAACGGCACCAGGCGAGTGGTCGTATCGGACTCGGCTTTGTGCACGGAATGGGGATCAAGCAGGGCGCCCTGGCCTCTTCCATCGGCCATGATGCCCACAATCTCATCGTGGCCGGGGTCGATGATACCGATATGCTTGTGGCCATCGAAGCCTTGCGGCAGATGGGTGGAGGGTATGTGGTGGCCAGGGGAGGAGAGGTGCAGGCCCGTCTCCCCTTACCGGTGGCCGGCCTGATGTCTCCCCAGCCTCCCCCCACGGTGTTGCAGGCCTTTCAGGCGGTACATGAAGCCGCAAAACAGCTCGGTACCTCCTTACCCCACCCTTTTGCCACCCTCTCCTTCTTACCCCTCGCCGTTATCCCTACCCTGCGCCTGACCGATAGAGGACTGGTCGATGTGACGCAAGGGAGGCTGGTCCCTCTAGGGGTTGAGTAACCCTGATAGTAGTCCACGCCTCCTCCCTGCCCTGCATGCTACCTATCAGGGATGGGATGTTTATACGCTTCCTCCCTGAGCGCGACCAAGTTGGTGCAAAACGGCGAGCTGAGGCTGGTCGTGGGGAGTCCAGGTAGTGGCCGGATCATCTCTGCCGTTGTTCAGGGGATCAGCAACTGGAGAGATGCCGCCTGGATATCCAAGCAGCAGTCTCTGCGCCACGCCTGCATGTTATTCCTCCTAACAGGCTCTGTAGAATCCCCTCCCTCTCCTGAGCTGCGGGATGCCTGATTTAGAATGGTCATCCCCCGGATCGGCTCGCAGAAAAGGGGACTCAACTGGTACTACGGGGGGGTACATGCGGTGGCCTGGGAACAGGGACAATGGTATGGAGCAGCGGATATCTTTACCGCTTCGATCGGCGCAAGGCCTGCTTGATCCGCTCTCGTGCCTCAGGAGAGAGTCCAGGAGAGGCGTTTGTGGTGTCCAAATCGGGTTGCAGGTGGAGCACTTCACGCAGGAACAGGATCTGCTTACGAAAGCGGGTACAGGATTGACACATGAAGATGTGCACCCGTACGACGATCCGCTGCATCAGAGAGAGCTCGTGTTCTAACGACTCGGATACCAGTCGCGTGACTTCTTTACAGGACCGTATCAACATGGCTCGGCTTTCCTCTACTACGGAGCAAACCAGTGGTTTTCCAGGCATTGTCTCAGGCGAAGGCGGGCACGATGAAGCATAACCCACAGATTAGTCGTCGATACCTGTAAGACCTTACAGATTTCTTCGCTGCTAAGCCCGTCTACTTCTCGCAGAAGAAACGCCTGGGCGAGACGCGGAGGCAGTTCTGCCGTGCAGCGGGTCAGAGACGCCCAGAACTCCCTTTTTTCCAGCACCTCACTCGGGTCGATACCCCAGGCATTCGGTCGCACTTTCCAGGCTCCCCGCTCATCAAAGAGGTCCTCTATAGAGCTGTCCTCAGGAGTTATCTCGCTCACCGGGCGTTCACGGCTTCGTCTCCGGAGATGATCGATCACCTTGCGCTTGAGGATCCCGGTCAGCCAGGTCCGCTCAGAAGAATGACCGGCAAAGGTGTCGCGGTTATGCAATGCGGCCAGGAAGGTCTCCTGGACGAGGTTCTCTGCCAGTGCCGGATCACGGATACGCAGCATCGCATACCGGAATAGGTAGTCACCGTACTGCTCGACCCAGATTTCTGGATCCAAGACGGGCTTCTGGTTCATCGATGGGTCCTTCTCCATCCTGTCTCATGCAGAAAAGCTCTTCCGCATTATACCATCATCAGGCTTTTTTCTGCAATCGGCTCCCCCTCTCCTCACCGTTGTAAAGAGCCGGAAAAGGCCTGGGGATGGAAGATACGTGCCAGTTGCTCCACCCCATCCACCACCCGCGGACCGGGACGATTGAAGAGATCGGCGTTCACGGTAAAGATCCTGTTCTCCGCGATCGCCGGGATCACCCTCCACCGCTGCCAGGTCTCACGGAGAGCCACCCCTTCCTTCCCGGCGTGAGCCGCCACCACAATAATCTCCGGCTTCTTGACGAGCACCTCTTCCAGGCTGTAGGTCGGATAATCGAGCGGAGCATCGGCGGCGATGTTTTCTCCCCCGGCCAGGCGGATCATGTCATGGATGTAGCTCCCCTTGCCCACCGTAATCAACGGGTTATGCCAGACCACATAGAGGACACGGGGTGGGGAGAAATCTGCCACCGCTGTCCGCACGCGATCCAGCCGGTCCTGCAGAGAACGGACGAGCTCCTCTGCCTGCAGAGGCACGTTGAGGACCTCCCCCAGCTTTCGGAGTTCCTGCAGGATATCTCCGATGGTTCGTGGCCAGAGGGTGTAGACCGGTATGCCCAGAGAGGCGAGACGCAGGACACTGGCCTGCGTATTGCCCGCTGCCGTGGCCAGGACCAGGTCTGGCTGCAGGGAAAGGATCTTTTCCAGGTTAGGGTTGTTCATCCCACCGATTTTCGGCTTCTGCCGGGCTTCGGGCGGATAGTCGTCGTACAGGGTCACGCCGACGACCCGATCTCCCACGCCCAGAGCAAAGAGCATTTCGGTAAGGCTAGGCGCCAGAGAGACGATGCGTCGAGGGGTATGTGGGAGCACGACCTCTCTGCCCAGGTCATCGATCCAGACCTTTCCGCCAGCGGCAGCCACCGCAGCCAGAGAGAGACAGAGACTGAAAAAGAGCATTCTCCATATGATGACCTTCATGGTAATCTACTCACCCAGGCAATAGATGTGCCTCTCTAAAACTGAAGTAGGAGTCTCTCCCTACCACGATATGGTCCAGGACCCGGATATCGACCGGACGGGTCGCCTCAATCACAGTCCGGGTGAGACGTTTATCCTCTTCCGAGGGTTCGGGATGACCACTCGGATGATTGTGGACCAGGATCAGGCTGGCCGCATGGTGGGCCAGGGCGGCTTCGACGATCCGCCGTGGATAGATGATGGCATGGCCCACCGTTCCCTCGTGTACCGTCTCATAGTCGATCACCTCATTCTTGGTATTCAAATAGATCACCAGGAAGGCTTCATACGGAAGCCCGGCCAGCTTCATGCGGGTGAAATCGACCACCGCCTGGGGAGAAGAGAGGAGGTCTCTCTTCTTCATCCGCTCGGCCAGGTACGCGTTGCAGAGCTCTTTAACCAGGCGGATGAGCGTGGCCGAGATCGGTCCCACCTCCGGTACCCCCTCCAGCTCTTGCTGGCTGGCATCAAAAACCCCGGCCAGACCATCGAAGTGCTGGAGGAGGGCTTTGGCGATCGGCTTGACATCTTTGCGGGGGATGGCATAGGTAAGGAGAAGCTCCAGGAGTTCGTAGTCGTGTAGTCCTGTTGCTCCTGCTCGCTGAAAGCGTTCACGGAGTCGTTTACGATGTGCCAGGTAGTGTGGTTTATCGGTCATAAGACGCTCTACCCGCCTCAAATAGCCATGGAACCTTCCTGTTCCTCAACTGCGGGGCCAGTACATGATGATCACCACCCCCACCAGAGCGACGATCCCGCCTATGAGATCAAACCTGTCCGGCACGATGCCATCGACCTTCCAGCCCCAAAGGATGGATAGAATAATAAAGACTCCTCCATAGGCAGCATACACACGACCGAAGTGGGCCGGTTGAAAGGTGGGGATTATGCCATACAACACGAGGACAACCGCTCCTCCCAGGGCATAGGCCGGCGATTTCCCCTCCCGCAGCCATAACCAGATGAGGTACCCCCCTCCGATCTCACACAGTCCGGCCAGGACAAAGTAGACGGCTGACCTGATCGTCTCCCCTATCCCCATCATGTCATAAACATCTTTTTCGCTGCTTCTCCCCTGGTTTTGATGACCGTTCAGGTTCAGGCAACCTATCTCCGGCCGCATTATCAGGTGTGTACAGGGAAAAGTCAAGGGATTTGATGTGTCGATGTTCCTACGTCCTCTTCTCCCGGGTGTGGGGAAGCAAAATCACCTGGGGGATGGCGGTTGTCGGGTGCTTCTCGATCAACACCTCCAGGCCAAAGACCTGCCGGATATGCGCCTGCGTCAATACGGCCTCCGGTGTTCCGCGGGCAACGATGCGTCCCCGGTGCAACAGGAGCATCTGCTGGCAGAACTGGGCGGCCAGGTTCAAGTCGTGGGAGACGTTGATGACCGTCAATCCCAAATCGAGATTGAGCTGGCTGATCAGTTCGTAGAGGTCGAGCTGGTGGTTGATGTCCAGCGAAGCGGTAAATTCGTCAAGGAGCAAGAGCTCTGCCTGCTGGGCCAGGGCCCGGGCGATGATGACACGCTGCTTTTCACCGCTGCTCAGGTGGTTGAAGCGCTGCTCTGCCAGGTGCAGGGTATCGGTCAGGGCCATCGCTTCCCGCACAATGTCACGATCCAGCCGACGGGGAATCTGGAGTCCTCCCAGATGGGGAGCCCGGCCCATCAGCACGATCTCCTGGACGGTGAAGGGGAAGAGGATGGAATGCTCCTGGGGTACGATGGCGATCTTCCGGGCAATCTCCTGTCGCTTGTAGTGCTGGAGAGGCACGCCTTCTAACCGTATCATGCCCCGCTGGGGGGTGAGCACCCCGGTAATCAGCTTCAGCAGGGTCGATTTTCCCGAGCCGTTGGGACCGATGATACCCAGCATCCCCTTGCGGGACAGGGAAAAGGAGAGCCCCTCCAGTACCCAGTCCTCCTGATAGCGAAAGTAGAGGTCAGAGACGGTGAGCATGACTCGGCAGCTATCCCTCCCAGGTACTGAGAAACTGGGCATAGATCTTGGCGGTCTCGACCAGATCGCCGATCTGCACCCGCTCGTCTACAGAGTGGGCATTTTCCCCTTTGGGACCGTATCCCACAGCCGGCATCTTCCCCTCGACCACGAAGAAGTGCATGTCGGTAAAACCGGCCGTCACGTAGAAGCGGGTCCGTCGCCCACGCACCGCCCGCACAGCACGGGCAAAAGCCCGGGGAAAGGGGCTCTGGTGGTTCACCAGACACGGGGCGATGCCGAGGAGACGAGACACCCCGGCACGAAACTTGGGGATGACCCGCCGTGCAGACCGGATGGCGGCGCGCAGTTCCCGTTCCGCCTCGCGTAAGGTCTCGTTCGGGGTGATGCGTCGATCAATGGTAAACGTTGCCAGGGCCGGCACCGTATTGACCTTGGCTCCTGGTCCCACCCCGAACACTCCCCCCAGGTTCAGGGTCGGATGCATGGCTCGACCAGAGGGTGGGGTAAAGGGACGTGAGGAAAACGCCTCTTTGAGCTTTTGCAACTCCATGGTCAGGGCAGCCATGTTCTCAAAGGCATTGATCCCCCGGTGAGGACGCGAGGCATGGGCGGCCTTGCCCTGAACAGCCACCTCAAGCCAGAGCACCCCGTTATGCCCGCACCCGACATTGGCCTGCGCTCCCCCCTCACACACGATGGCATAGTCGGCCCTGCTCAGCCCCTGTTTCACCACGAATCCGGCTCCCAGGTCACCACCGATCTCCTCGTCTGCGGTGAAAGAGACCTCGACATTGACCCGGGGGGAGATACCACAGGCATGGAGGGCCTGCAGGGCGAAACAGCAGGCAGCAATCGCCCCCTTCATATCAGCGGAACCGCGACCATAGAGCCATCCCCCCTCTATCTTGGGTTCAAAAGGGCCGAATCGCCACTGGCCGGAAACCGGGACCACGTCGTAGTGCGCATTGAAATGCACGGTTTTGGCCGCACCAACATCCCATCGTCCTATGAGATTCAGGCGGGGATAATCTGCGCACGCGGGGAGCGTCTCTCGCAGGAGTGTTTCCGGAACGGTAGCGACCTGGGTGGCCATGCCGAGTGATTTGAGTTTCTCCTCCAGCAGGGAGACGCACTCGGCATAGCGCTCTCCGGGAGGATTGACCGTAGGGATACGCACCAGATCCTGCAAGAAACGGCACAGGTTGCGTTCCTGCTGCTCTAGATAGGTGTTCAGGGCTTCATGCATCGTATTTCTCTCCTTTCTAAGCTGCAAACGCTTATCCGCTCCTCATACCTTCCCACCCCGGGTGCGGAGCAGGTAGATGAAGAACGGGGCACCAAACATCGCGGTGACCACGCCGACCGGGATCTCGGCCGGGGCAAGGATCGTCCGGGCGATCGTGTCACTGAGAATGAGGAAGGTCGCCCCCAGCAATCCGGCCATCGGGATGAGAAGGCGATGGTCTGGACCGACGAGCATCCGCATCATGTGCGGGACGATCAGGCCGACAAAGCCGATGACACCGCTCAAGGAGACCGCTGCTCCGGTCATGAGGGAGGCCAGGAGGAAGAAGAAGAACT
>RFHZ01000169.1 GCA_003696125.1 Nitrospinota bacterium | reverse complement strand
GAGAGATCCATGGCTGCTGTACCACAGTGGTAAAAAACGAGAAAGGAGGATACCATGCGTCGTCACCAAGGACGTTGGCATGTATTGCTGCTGATTATCAGCTTGCTTGTGATCTTCATTCCCCCGCTCTGGGGGGCGCAACCCTGCCCGAAATATGGGGGAACGATTCGGACGACAGATCTCCCCAAATCTTTGGATCCTGCCTTCACCTTTCCCCCGGAAAACTACCGTCTTCTCCTTTACGAAACCCTGATTCACGTGACCTGGGACCTGCAATACGAACCCGGGTTGGCCGTGGCCATGCCGGAGCATCCGACGCCGACCACCTATATCTTCCATTTGCGGAAAGGCGTCAAATTTCACGATGGGACCGACTTCAATGCCGATGCGGTGAAGTTCGCGTTCGATCGTATCATGAAGAGTATCAATGTCGTCTCTCCCCGTGCGGGCATCTGGAATCAGTGGATCAAGGAGGTATCGGTCGTCGATCCCTATACCGTAAAGATCGAGCTGAAAAAAGTCTGGCCCGATTTCATCTGGTATATCTCCAGCGATATGTACATCCCTTCACCGACGGCGGTACAGAAGTATGGGAAAGATTTTGGGATCAAGGCGGCAGTAGGAACCGGTCCCTTCATGCTGGAGGAGTTCATCCCCTTGAAGCGAGCGGTCTTTGTCCGCAATCCGCATTACTGGCAACCGGGTATCCCCTGTGTAGATAAGGTGATCGGGGAGTGGATCCCCTCGGGAACGGTACGGCTCCTTGGCTTAAAGAAAGGAGAGCGAAACCATGTCAAGACCTTTCCCGAATCACAACTTCCGCTGATTGAAAACGATCCGAACATCATCATCGAAGAAGGGTACGCCTCGACCCTGACCATCCTCACCCTGAATACGACCCGCCCGCCCTTCAACGACAAACGGGTACGCCAGGCCATTGCCTATGCCGTAGACGGAAAGGAGATCATCAAGCGCGTCTATCGTGGCCGGGGTGCGGAGGTCAAGAGCATCTTTCCCCCCTGGCACTGGGCCTTCACGGAAGAGAAGAATACCGATATCCTGGAACGGAATCTGGAGAAGGCCAAACAGCTTCTGGCCGACGCCGGGTACGGGCCGAACAACCCGTTGAAGTTCACCCTGGTCACCGGCAACGCCCCGGCGCATGTCGAGCGAAGCGTCCTGCTGCAGGCACAGTTCAAGGAGGCAGGTATTGCGGCCGAGGTGCGGAATGTCCCTTACAACCAGATGTGGGATGATATGTTGAACGGCCGGCTGGATATGGCCATGATCCAGTGGCTGGGCGGTCCGACCATTTCCGATTACACCTGGGACCTGTACTCGGGAAAATCGGGGAAGAACTTTACCGGGTACAACAAACCAAACGGCTATCAGAATCCCGAAGTGGAAAAGCTCCTGGATGAGCTGATTACGATCGAGGACCGGGAGCAGGCCCGGACAGTCATCCGCAAGGTGCAGACCATGATCCTGGAGGATGCCCCGGCCGTCTACCTGAACTACCGTAACCACCGGGAAGCCTGGCGGAAAGAGCTCAAGGGCCATAAGGTGACCAAGCTCAAAAACCGCCAGGAGTTCCGCACCGAGTGGATTGATCCCTAAAAGGGAGAGTTTATCCCTTGAGGAGGGCACTCTCCCTTTTGGGAGGCCTCTCCGGAAAGGTTACAGGAAAGGGGCACCATGTGGCAATATATTGTGCGCCGCCTCCTCTTCGCCATTCCCACGGTACTGGGCATTACCATCATCGTCTTCTCGCTCACCTTTTTGACCCCGGGTGATCTCGTCCTCACCATCATGGGACTCGATCCGGAGGCGATGACGAGCATCGATAAGAAGGAGGTGGAGCGGATTCGTCATGAGTTGGGCCTGGATCGCCCGCCTTACATCCAGTATCTGTACTGGTTAGGAAACCTGCTGCGGGGAAACCTGGGTAAATCGTTCACCTTGAAACATCCGGTCTCTGAGTTGATCCTGCGAGCCCTCCCGGTCACCGTTCCCCTTGCCTTTGGAACCATGCTCATAGCCGCGTTTCTCGGGGTGCCCCTGGGCATCCTCTCTGCCACCAGACGTCATACCGCAGCCGACAATATCGGGCGGGTCCTTTCCATCTTGGGAGTGAGCCTGCCCGTATTCTGGGAAGCCCTCCTCCTCATCCTCCTCTTTGCCGTCATCTGGCCGATCTTCCCGATCAGTGGTACCATCGCGGATAAGGGCTGGCGGGCCATCGTCCTCCCTGCCCTGGCCATTGCCACCCACCCGGCGGCCCTTATCGCCCGCATGACCCGCTCCAGCATGCTGGAGGTTTTGGGACTCGACTACATCCGTACCGCCCATGCCAAAGGACTTCCCCCAAGCCGTGTTAGTTACGTTCATGCCCTACGCAATGCCTGTATCCCAGTCGTCACGGTCATGGGGATGCAGTTCGGGAGTCTGCTGGGCGGG
>RFHZ01000168.1 GCA_003696125.1 Nitrospinota bacterium | reverse complement strand
GGCTCGTCCGGTGCTCCCATCAGGTACCGCCATGGTGCGTCGATAGGTGGCAAAATCAGAGTGACGCTGCCGGAAGCGGCCATCGGTTTTTTGGGCAAAGGGAACCCCGAGTAGTACCAGATCCCAGAACCTCTCCGGGACTTCGTAAGCATAGATGCGGACCAGTTGCTCATCGATGAAGCCCCAGCCCGCCCGCATCGTATCCAGGAAATGCACCTCCGGGGAATCGGGTTCGTCGCTGTGGGCAATGGCGGCCCCGATGCTCATGATCTCGCTCAAGCCGTTAGCCGTACTCCCCCCGGCCAGGAGGGGGAGTTTGCAGAGGACACGGACAGAAGCGCCTTGTTGGTGGGCACTGATTGCGGCCCGGAGTCCGGCTCCTCCGGCACCGCACACCAGAACATCCGTGCGCACAATGGGGATATCATCCCAATGGAGTCTCACCGTCTTTTCTCCTTAAAGGGTCAGCCCTTGACATGTGACATCAGGTGCGGGATCTACCGGCACCCCCTGTGTCACTCTACCATATTCTCTCCGGGAAGACAAAGTAGCAATGCTCTGGGGTATCTGTCCCCGGTTTAGGGGAGACGGGTACCCTTTGCTGGAAGGATATCCGTTTTCCGCCGGAGAGGATATCTTATCTATTTTGACGTTGCATGGGCATCATCAAACCAGGTATACTGCAGGCATGCTGCGCAGGAGGGATTTCTCTACTGGACTCTTCTCCTCCTGGATCGCCACCGGTGTGGATCGTTCCGCCTCCCTCTGCTTCCAGACACCGCTCCTCTGCGGCTTTCCCCTGCCTCCTGGTGCAGGTTGTCCAGCGACATCACCCGTCCCCAGAGAAGGGGGAACGCATCGATTCACCAGTTGTTCGGCAGTGATACACGGCAGCCGTGGCCAGAGCTGTTCCTGTAGCAAGGGTGTACGGGACAGTACCCTCTGGGAATAGAGAAGCGGCGTTTCCTTCCCGTTTCTGCTGCACGCGAGCAGCCGGTGGGAGAGCAACCAGAACTGGAAGGATAGCATAAAGGGAACAGCAATGACGTTTGACGAGATCCTGTCCCGGATTATTGCGCTGCTTCGGCAGGAGCAGCGCGTCTCCTATCGTGCACTCAAGCTCCGGTTCCACCTGGATGACGAGTACCTGGAAGCGGTCAGGGAGGAGATGATCTACGCCAAGCAACTGGCCAGAGATGAGGAGGGCCGGGTGCTGGTATGGACCGGTGGTGCGGAAGTGAGTGCACAGCCTGCCTGTCCACCTTCTCAGACCGAGGCACAACCTGTCAGTGCGGCAAAATATCCTGTCCCGGTGGAAGGCCTCTCCCCAGACCCTTCTCCTCCGGAGGCGGAACGCCGCCAGCTCACGGTGCTTTTCTGTGATCTGGTCGATTCGACGAAGCTGGCCAGCCAGCTCGATCCGGAAGAGCTACGCGCCTTGCTCCAGGCCTATCATACGACCTGTACCGCCGTGATCCAGCGCTTTGATGGGCATATCGCGCAGTACTTGGGGGATGGGGTGCTGGTCTATTTTGGCTATCCTCACGCCCACGAAGACGATGCGCAACGGGCGGTGCGCACGGGACTGGGCATTGTCGAAGCCCTCTCCCAGCTAGCGACGCCTTTTCCGCTCCCGGTGCGGATCGGGATTCATACCGGGTCCGTAGTGGTCGGCGCGGTGGGGAGTGGAGTCAAACGGGAGCAGTTAGCCCTGGGGGAGACGCCAAACATTGCCGCACGGTTGCAAGGGATCGCGATGCCGGACCGGGTGGTGATCAGTGCCGCCACCCATCGACTCATCGAAGGCTTTTTTGCCTGTGAGCCGCTGGGGACACAGGTCCTGAAAGGCATCGCCCAGCCGGTGGACGTGTATCACGTGGTGCGAGAGAGTGCAGCACGCAGTCGCCTGGAGGTCATCGGCACTACGAGACTCACGCCCCTGGTCGGACGCGAGCAAGAGGTCGGGCTCTTGCTGGAGCGCTGGGAGCAGGTCAGGGAGGGACACGGGCAGCTTGTCACGGTGAGTGGGGAAGCCGGGATCGGCAAATCGCGGCTGGTGCAGGTGCTGAAAGAACATGTTGCCGACGATCCCCAGGCCTGGTTGACGCCATGCCAGTGTTCCCCCTATCATCAGCACAGTGCCTTGTATCCGTTCATTGAGCTCCTGCAGCGTGTGGTGCTCCAGTTTGCCCCAGAGGAATCCCCCACCCACAAATTACACAAACTCGAGGGATGGCTGGTCCAGTATGGCTTACCCCTCCCCCAGATGGTCCCCCTGTTTGCCACCCTGCTCTCCCTGCCACTCGGCGAGGCGTATGCTCCGCTGCCGCTTTCTCCGGAACAACAACGCAGACAGACCTTACAGGCGCTCCTCACCATTCTCTTGCAGCGGGCAGCCCAGCAACCACTGCTTTTGGTGGTAGAGGATCTGCACTGGGTAGATCCCTCCACGTTGGAGTTGCTCGGTCTCTTGGTCGATCAGGGGCCCACTGCCCGGATATTGACGCTGCTCACCTATCGGCCAGGATTTGTCTTCCCATGGCCAGGACGAGCCCACCTGACCCCGATCACCCTGCAGCGGTTGACCCGGCCGCAGACCACCCTGATGGTGAAACGACTGACCCGAGGGAAAACCCTCCCTCCGGCGGTGTTGGACCAGATCGTGACCAAGACGGATGGCGTGCCCCTCTTTGTAGAAGAATTAACCAAGATGGTGCTGGAATCTGGTCTGGTAAGAGAAGACGGAGCGCAGTATGTGTTGACAGGCCCCTTACCGCCCCTGGCTATTCCGACGACCCTCCACGATTCGTTGATGGCACGACTGGACCGGTTAGCCGCGGTGAAGGGGATCGCGCAACTGGGCGCCACCATCGGCCGCCAGTTTTCCTATACCCTCCTTCAGACCGTGTCGCCTCTAGAGGAGACCGCCCTGCAACACGCCTTGGCGCAGCTCGTGGAAGCAGAACTTCTCTACCAGCAGGGATTCCTCCCGCAGGCGAATTATCGCTTTAAACATGCGCTCATCCAGGAGGTGGCGTATCAGTCCTTGCTCAAGAGCACCCGGCAACAGTATCACCAGCAGATTGCCCAGGCCCTGGAAGCCCGGTTTCCGGAGACGGTAGAGACCCAGCCGGAACTGGTGGCGCATCACTACACGGAGGCCGGGCTGAACGCCCAGGCTCTTCCCTACTGGCAGCAGGCCGGCCAGCAGGCAATCGAGCGCTCGGCTCATCGAGAAGCGATCGCTCACCTGGCCAGGGGGCTGGCCGTGCTGCAAACCCTGCCGGATACTCCGGAGCGCATTCAACAGGAACTCACCCTGCAAATCACTCTGGGCGTGCCCTTGATCGCGACCAAAGGCTATGGATCTTTGGAAGTGAAAGAAGCTTTTACCCGCGCCTGGAAGCTATGCCAGCACCTCGAAGAAAGCCCCCAGCTCTTCCTGGTGTTGCGGGGACTCTGGAATTGGCATCTGCTGAAGGGAGAGTTAGGGAGGAGTTGTGAATTCGGAGAGCGACTCTTTGCTCTGGCCCAACGGCTACAAGACCCTGCTCTCCTCGTAGAGGCGCACCGCGTCATGGGGACGACCCTCTTCTTCCGGGGAGAACTTCTCCCTGCCCAAAACTACCTGGAGCCGGGGATCACGCTCTACGATCGCCAGCAGCATCGTGCTCTGGCTTTCCTCTATGGAGCCGATCCTGGAGTGGTGTGTCAGCTCTATACGGCCTGGACCCTCTGGTTGATTGGCTATCCGGATCAGGCCCGGCATACAATCTATGAGGCGCTCAACCAGGCTCAAGAGCTCTCCCAGCCCTTCAGCCTGGCCTTTGCCCTGAGCATTGCGGCCACTGTCCATTACCTGCGTCGTGAGCACCAGAGAGGGCTGGAGCTGGCAGAGGCAAATATTGTCCTCTCTACCGAGCACAGTATTGCCCAGTGGCTGGCACATGGGGTTGTGGATCGGGGAGGGGCGCTGGTCGAGCAGGGAAAGACAGCAGAGGGGATAGCACAGATACAGGAAGGTCTGGACGCCTGGCAGAGCACCGGGGCGAATCTGGTGGTGCCGCATCATCTTTCCCGCCTGGCCGAGACATACGGGAAAGCGGGGCGGACAGGGGAGGGACTCGGTTCGCTGACCGGGGCGCTGGCTCTGGTGGAGGAGACGGGTGAGCGTTTCTGGGAGGCGGAGCTGTATCGGCTCAAGGGGGAGTTGCTCCTGCAGCAATCCGCTGCCGTAGGAGAGCTACATGCTGCGCCCATTGCGGGCAGGGCTTGCCCTGCCCCTGCCGAAGAGGCAGAAACCTGTTTCCGGCAGGCCCTGGACATTGCCCGCCGCCAGCAGGCCAAATCGCTGGAGTTGCGGGCAGTGATGAGTCTGAGCCGGCTGTGGCAACAGCAAGGGAAACGTGCAGAAGCGCGGGAGTTGCTGGCACCGATCTATGGCTGGTTTACGGAAGGATTTGAGACCAGAGACCTGCAGGAGGCCAGGGCGTTGCTGGCGGAGTTGACGTAAAAGAATCCCTCCCTGGAGCAAGGTCTGGATATCACTTCGCAAACCGTACCCTCAGCCGCTCCGCAAGCTGTTGCAGGTCGTCAGGGGTACTGAGAAGGATCCCCTTCTGCCGGCCAAAGCGCAGGGCAGAGTCCTTGAAACCGGCTTTGGCGATGAACCAGCAGGCGTGCGGCGTGCCGGGCAGGTCGGCCTGGACCCGATGGACACGGGTCAGAAACCGCTCCAGATCGGCCCGGCTGGCAGGCTGGTTCTTCCACTTGATCTCGACCACCCAGAGGGCATCCCCACTGGCCACGGCATCCAGTTCCACCTGGCCATCACGACTCTGGTAAGGCGTGATGCGGTGGAAGGTGGGGAGCTGGAAAGAACCGGACCGACCGAACCACTCACCAGGGACGCGCTGGCCGTGAAACGCTGCCATGAGTTCCCGTACCTGACTCTCCCTGGCCAACCCCAGTTCCAAACTGACCCGCTGGAAGCGTTCGCTCATGTCGGTAACCAGGTGTTCCAGGAGCTCCCGGCGGGGCATGGCCAGTAGTTCCACTCCAGCATGGAAATAGGCCAGCCAGACCTTGAGCACAGGGTCTCGCAGGTCAAAGGCCCCGTTTCGCTGGACCACCAGATCCACCTCGATGAGGCGATTGAGCAGGTTACGGGTGACACCGGAGGCACGCTTCAGGCGGCGACCGAGTTCGGTGAGGGTGAGGGGGGCAGGGCTCTGAGCCAGGAGTTGCAGCACCAAGCGTAGCAGGGTTTGACCTCGTGCCTGGGCCATGGATTCCTCGACCACGTAACGGCAGAGGTTGTAGATGCGTCCTGTACTGGAGAGGGTTTCCAGGACAAAGGCCTCGCGCAGCAGCTGGTCATCTACCTCCCGCTGGAAAAGCAGGGTCATTTCTCTGGCCCGCTCGGCCACAGCGTAGACATAGAAGGGATGACCAGAGGTCCAGGTGAAGAGGGTCTGCAGGGCGTCTGCCGGGAGCGTTCGATCTCCGAGGATCTTACCGGCCAGTTGCACCGTATCCTCACGGGTAAAGGGGCCGACCGATTCACTCCGGAAGTGGACGAAGAGAGGGGACTGGGCGTGGTGGAGTATGCGTTCCATGAAGCTGATGGCTGAGCCGGCAACGATGTAAGACACCCGGGATTGGGTCTGCAGGACAGCGCGGAAGATCTCCAGGACGTCATCCACCTGGGGGTAGTTGGAAAGACGGGTGATTTCCTGGAACTCGTCCAGGATGATGAGAAAACGGGTGCCGGTTTCGGTGGCCAGGATTTCAGGGAAGGCGAAGGCCTGCTCCAGCAGGCGATGATGGGGGATGGGGTGTTCCCGTAGCGCCTGATGCAATTGCAGGAGGGCGTCGAGGGTCTGCGGCTTGCCGAGGGTGGTGGCCAGGCGCAGTTGGGCGGCGGGATCGGTGTGAGTGTCTGGTCGTTCCCGACCCCGGGTCTGGAACCAGTAGAGCGTAGCACCGACATATTCGAGGGCGAAAAACTCTGGAGAGAGTCCGATGCGCTGCAGGTCGAGGTAGAGAGGGAGGACGGATGGAGAAGTGTTGGCCCGTTGCAGGAGGCGGAGGAGGAACTCTTTGAGGAGGAGGGTTTTGCCGATGCGACGCAGGCCGATGAGGGCCAGGTGCTTACGTCGGCCGGCTTCCAGTTCGGAGCGACACATCTCCAGCAGCCCCAAGAGATACTCCCTATCGGTGAACAGGGCTCGCTCATCGGCGGGATAGAGGTAGTTCAGCATACTCCTTCTCTCCGTGATGTTTACTTACCACACGGTAAATATATCAAGTGGTAAAATGTCAAGCGCCGTTTCCCGGGCCTTGAAAGCCAAAATCTGGAGACCGGGTTTCCTTGGCGTTCTTTGCGGATAAGAGTTTTGGTGTTGCAGGTCACCACGAAAGAGGATATACTGCAGGCATGCTACGCAGGAGGGATCTCTCTACCGGGCTCTTCTCCTCCTGGATCGCCACCGGTGTGAATCGTTCCGCTCCCAGACGCCTTTCCTCTGCGGCTCACCCCTCCCTCCTGGTGCAGATAACGGTTTTCCATCAGTCAAACCTCCTCCCGGGGAGCCCCCGAGAAAAGGAGAGAAGAGACCATGAAGATCGCAGACCTGAAGACGTACGTGGTGGGGAATCCTCCTCCCCATCACGGCGGACGGAACTGGGTGTTCTTGAAACTCATCACGAATGACGGGATAGAGGGGTTCGGTGAGGCCTATGGGGTGCCCTTTCACCCCCACACCGTTACCCGGTTGCTGGAGGACATGGGGGAGCGGTTCGTCATCGGTTCGAATCCCTTTCAGATCGAGAAATTGTGTCGCCTCCTGTACAGCAGCGGGTATGGACAGCATCCGGATCTGACCAAGATGGGGGTGATCAGCGCCTTTGAGATGGCCTGCTGGGACATCATCGGCAAGGCCCTGAACCAGCCTATCTACAACCTGCTCGGTGGCCAGTACCACGAAAAGCTCAGGGCGTACACCTACCTGTACGAAGCCCCAGGAGACACGGTTGATCGCATCGCCGTGCATACGACCCCAGACCTGGCTGCTACCAGGGCTGCTGCCTACGTGCAGCAGGGCTTCACGGCCATCAAGCTGGATCCCATCCGGCATCTGATGTCCCCCCTTGACCCGCGTGACCTCTCCCTGGAGGCCCTGGAGAATGCGGAAGCGGTGGTACGAAGCGTGCGCGAAGCGGTAGGAAGCCGGTGTGACATCCTGATCGGGACCCATGGGCAGATGACGACGCACAGCGCCATCCGCCTGGCCAGACGCCTGGAGAAGTACGATCCGCTCTGGTTTGAGGAACCGGTACCGCCAGAGAATGTCAAGGAGATGGCCAGAGTGGCCCAGGCGACCAGCATCCCCATCGCCACCGGGGAGCGGTTGTCCACGGTGTACGAGTTTGCCGAATTACTGGAGAAGCAGGCAGCCGCCATCCTCCAGATGGCTCTCGGACGGGTGGGAGGGATCCTGGAGGCCAAGACCATTGCCGGCATGGCAGAGGCGCACTACGCCCAGATCGCCCCGCATCTGTACTGTGGTCCGATCGAGGGTGCGGCAAACATCCAGCTCGATACGTGTAGCCCCAACTTCCTGATCCAGGAGAGTATCGAGACCTGGGGTGGGTTTCACGCGGAGATACTGAAAGAGCCGATCCAGTGGCAGGATGGGTATATCATCCCCCCCACGAAACCGGGGCTGGGGGTGGAGCTGGATGAGGAGGTGGCCGCCCGGCACCCGTATATCGAGATCGAACCGGGAACATGGCACTGGTAACCCGGCTCTTTTGCCACTGCAAGCGGAGGGATGACGTGATATAATGACAGCAGAATTTTCAGGAAAGAAGAAGATTTCGTCTATTATAACCCTGCAGGGATACAGGATGGCATTTCAAGACTTTAAATCCGTGGCCGATGTGCAGACGAAATATCATAATTTATGAAGAGTTTATCTTTAGTACAACCTATGTAGATGTCCTGACTTCAGAAG
>RFHZ01000020.1 GCA_003696125.1 Nitrospinota bacterium | reverse complement strand
TTGCGGTACGGCAGAAGCGACATCCCATGCGGCATCCTACCTGGGTCGATATGCAGAGGGTGCGTCGCCTGGGTTCACGAATCAACACGCTTTCGATGTAGCCGCCATCGACCAGGCGGTAGAGGAACTTCTCCGTGCCATCCGAGGCCCGTTGCCGTTCTACCATCTCCAGCCTGCCGATCCGGCAGTTCTGGGCAAGTCGCTCTCGAAAGGTTTGGGGGAGATTGGTCATGTCAGCAAAGGTGTCCACACCCTTCTGGTAAAGCCAGTGGGCGATCTGCCTGGCCCGGTACGGCTTTTCCCCGTACTCGATCACCAGGGCTTCCAGTTCCGGCAGGGAGAGATCTTTCAAATCGATTCGAGACGTCATCGTGTCGGTGCCTCGTCCTTCAGGAAAGGGTCGATAACAATTTTAAATGCCAGGCCTCTACGCATCTCCTCCAGGGCCTCACCCAGACGGTGCAGGGGAAGGGTACGGCTCAACAGGGGGGTAACGGAGATCATCCCGTGGCTCAGCCGTTCCAGCGCGGCACGGATATGAGATGGGGTATGGTGAAAGACCCCGATCAGCTTCTGCTCTTCATAGTGCAGCCTTCCCGTATCCACGGTAATGGTGGTGCCCTGGGGGCATCCTCCGAAGAGGAGGACCTGCCCCCCCTTGCGGGTCATACGCAGGGCCTGTTCCCAGATATGCGGCTGCCCTACCGCTTCGATGGCCAGATCGACCCCTTTCCCCCCGTTTGACAGGGAGCGAATCTCGGCCACCGGATCTTTCACCTCCTGGATACTCAACGCCACCTCTGCCCCGAAGCGACGCGCCTGGGCCAGCTTGGTCTGGCTTCGCCCCACCACCAACACCCGGTTCCCTCGACGGCGGAGTTCCTGCAGGAACAACAATCCCAGCGCTCCACTCCCCAGGAGAGCCACCTCGTCACCGGGAGAGAGGGTCACCTGGTCCAGTGCATAGAGGACACAGGCCAGCGGCTCACAGCAGGCGGCATGCGCGGGAGGGAGTCCTTCCGGGATCGGCACCAG
>RFHZ01000167.1 GCA_003696125.1 Nitrospinota bacterium | reverse complement strand
TCATAGAGGACATCCATGGGGAGGGAGAGGAAGACCGGGCCGGTAGGAGGGGTGAGTGCGGTCTTGATCGCCCGCCGGATGATGACCGGGAGATCGCGCAAGGTCCGGACTTCGTAGCTCCACTTGACCAGGGGACGGGCCATCTCGACCAGATCGGCCCAGAGGAGAGGCTCGCTGAGCTGGAGATGTTGGTCCTGCTGACCGGCAGTGACCAGCAGAGGGGTATGGGCCCGGTAGGCATCATAAAGCATCCCCATGGCGTTGCCCAGTCCCGGGGCCACATGCACATTGACCACCCCGAGATTCCCGCTTGCCTGGGCATAGCCGTCAGCAGCCCCAATGGCCACCCCCTCTTGCAGGGCCAGGATATAGTGGATGTCCTGGTAGTCGACTAAACCATCCATCAGGGGGAGCTCTGTTGTCCCCGGGTTCCCAAAGATATAACGGACCCCTTCCTGCCGAAGAATCTCCAGGAACGCCCTCCGTCCACTGACCATACGCATAATGATTCCTCCTTTCCAGCGTACATGGATGGTGATCGCTCCATCCATCCTATCGCAAAGCCGGACTGCTCCGGCTCCCTCTCCTTGCCAGAGAAGCTACTGCATCTCAGGATATTTGTCAAGGGAAGAGACCTCCTGTCCAGGAGACGGATGGTTTTGTTGACGAAAGCCGGGTGCTTTTCGGTTGACGAGTCGATCGTTTTTTTTGTAGACTGACGGGCAGGGGGGTGAAGGGCTGCGAGCGACCTGTTCCGGTAGGAGGGCAAGAGAAGGGAGGTGATGGGGAAAGAGGGGTGAGAGCTTACACCAGGAGAGGTTGAGGAGACATAGGACTCTGTTCTAAGAACCAGGAAAGGGGGAAAGGGCAATAATGTCATACAAGATCGTCTTTATGCCGCGCATGGCACCAAAGGTTATGGAAATGGCGCAGGATCTCCTGCCCGATGGTTTTACCCTCCATGTGCTGGATCGTAATGTGAGTGATGAGGAGCTGCAGGCGGCTCTGAAAGACGCCGATTTCTTCTTGGGATTTTCCTGGAGAATAGGGAAGGCCTTCTTTGAGGCGGCCTCCTCTCTTAAACTGATTCAGTTGATCAGTGCGGGATATGACCGGATCGATCTCGAGCTGGCCCGGAAGGCCGGTATTCCGATTGCGAACAACGGTGGCGCCAACGCCGTGGCCGTGGCCGAGCATACCCTGATGCTGATGCTCGCCGTGTACAAGCGGGTGATCTATCATAATGCCAATGTGAAGGCAGGGAAATGGCGACTGGTAGACTTTACCGAACTCCCCACCTATGAGCTGGCCGGAAAGACCCTCGGCCTGGTCGGATTAGGGATGATCGGGAAGAAGGTGGCCCGCCGGGCTCTCGCTTTCGATATGCGGGTGCAGTACTACGATATATTCCGCCTGCCCGAAGACCAGGAAGACCTCCTCGGCATTCGGTTTGTCTCCTTTAAGGAACTGTTGACCACTTCGGATATCATCAGCCTGCACGTCCCCCTGAACGAGCAGACGCGGGGAATGATCGGTGCCCGGGAATTTGCCCTCATGAAACCGACGGCGGTGCTCATCAACACCTGCCGTGGTCCGGTGGTCGATGAAGAGGCGCTCTATACCGCTCTAAAAGAGCATCGCATTGCCGGAGCAGGACTCGATGTCTTTGCCCAGGAGCCTCCTCCCCCTGATAATCCCCTCTTTGCCCTGGAGGAAGTGGTGGCCACCCCCCATATCGCCGGGCCCACCTGGGAAAACTGGCCCAAGGCTTTCCGGAATGGGTACCTGAACATTCAGCGGGTGGCGGCTGGAGAAAAACCGCTGTGGGTCATCCCTGAACTCCGGGGGTATGTATAAAGGAAACGACTCCTCTCGGCCCGGAATGACCCTGGTGCCGTTCCGGGCCTTTATGGTGCCAGCCGTTCAATCTGCCAGCCTCCCCCTTCACAGCGCCGGTAGCGCAGACGATCATGCAGCCGGTCGGGATGCCCCTGCCAGAACTCTATGGAGAGCGGGTAGAGCCGATAGCCACCCCAGTAAGGGGGACGGGGGACTTCCTGATCCTGATAGGTGAGCATGAGCGTCTCCATCTCGCTCTCCAGGGTTTGCCGGTCAGGAATCACGCGGCTTTGCGGAGAGGCCCAGGCGCTCAGGCGACTCTTCCAGGGACGGCTGCGGAAGTAGGCATCTGATTCGGAGGGAGAGACCTTTTCCACCCTGCCCTCGATCCGAACCTGGCGCTCAAGCGCGGCCCAGTAAAAGACAAGGGCTGCCCATGGATTGGCGGCCAATTCGATCCCTTTGCGACTCTCATAGTTAGTATAGAAGACAAAGCCCTTTTCATCAAAGCCCTTGAGGAGCACGGTGCGGGCCGAGGGTTTTCCCTCCGGCGTGGCCGTGGCCAGAATCATGGCATGCGGCAGGGGCAGTTGGGCGGCCACCGCTTCGGCAAACCACTGCTGGAACTGGCGGAAAGGGTCGGCATCGAGATCAGCCTCGTCCAATCGACGCCGGATCGGCGTGCCTGCAGAAGGGTCAGGAGTTTCCACCACTCTCCTCCTCTGAAGAGGGATTCCATGGGTGTTTTCCGGAGGAATATAGCGAGATAGCCCTGCAGGAGACCGTCAGGGTCTATCTTGCCTCAAGTATCTCTCTTACTATACCGAAACGAGAAGGGGAAGGCAAATGGGTTTCCTCTTGACAAGGGTGTCGAAGAGCAGTAAATTAACAGTAGATAGATCAACGCAGAAGAGATGGTCTCCCTCCTGCAGATATTTCAGCGGTTTTTAGGGCTTTTGAGCATAAGGGGAGTCATAGTATGCCTTCATTTGCTGCGGTGCTGTGGTCTTCGGTGGGGAAGAAAATCCTGGCAGGCTTGACCGGATTGATCTGGTGTCTCTTTGTGCTGGTTCATCTGTTGGGTAATCTCACCCTCCTTACAGGCCATGCCGATGCCTTTAATAAATACTCTCACTTCCTGATCAGCCTGGGGAAGTTCCTCATCATCATCGAGCTGGCCCTGGTGGCGGCTTTGCTTCTCCATATCATCATCGGGGCAACCATTACGCTGGGCAAGAGGAAGGCCCGGCCGGTCAGGTATCTCCAGGTGTCCAATGCCGGCGGACCCAGCCGCAAATCGTTCGCCTCGACCACCATGATCTATACAGGGATCCTGGTATTCATCTTCCTGATCATCCACCTCATCGACTTCAAGTTCGGGCCGGGGATAGAGGAGGGGTACGTGGCCCAGCTCGGTGGAGTAGAGATGCGCGATCTCTACCGCCTGGTGGTAGAAACCTTCAGCAATAAGTGGTACGTCCTCTTATATGTTGTCGCCATGCTTCCACTGGGGTTTCACCTCAGCCACGGGGCCTGGAGCGCCTTCCAATCGTTAGGACTCGGCCATGAGAAGTACACACCCATACTCTACGTTGCCGGGTATGTCTTTGCCGTCGTTATTGCTGCCGGGTATATCATTATCCCGATTTGGATCTATTTGACAGGGGGGCCACAATGACACTTGAGGCAAGAATTCCACCTGGGCCTTTACCAGAAAAGTGGGATAGACACAAGGCGAGTATAAAACTGGTGAGCCCTGCCAACAGGCGGAAGTACAACATCCTGGTGATCGGTACCGGGTTGGCAGGGGCCTCGGCAGCGGCTTCGCTGGGTGAACTCGGCTATAATGTCCAGAGTTTCTGTATCCATGACTCTCCACGTCGGGCCCACAGTGTCGCTGCCCAGGGAGGGATCAATGCCGCCAAAAACTACGCGAATGACGGGGACAGCATCTGGCGGCTCTTCTACGACACGATCAAGGGAGGGGATTTTCGTTCCCGGGAAGCGAATGTATACCGGCTGGCCCAGCTGAGCGTGAACATCATCGACCAGTGTGTCGCCCAGGGAGTCCCCTTTGCCCGGGAGTACGGCGGTTTGCTGGCTACCCGCTCTTTTGGAGGAGCCCAGGTCTCCCGGACCTTTTATGCCCGCGGGCAGACAGGGCAACAACTCCTGCTGGGCGCCTACGGCGCACTGATGCGCCAGGTCGATGCGGGCACAGTCAGGCTGTATCCGAATCGAGAGATGCTCGACCTGGTGGTCATCGACGGAAAGGCCCGGGGGATTGTGGTGCGCAACCTGATCACCGGTGCCCTCGAATCGTACGCCGGTGATGCTGTGGTGCTGGCAACCGGTGGCTATGGAAACGTCTTTTGTCTTTCCACCAATGCGGTGAACTCCAATGCCACGGCGATATGGCGGTGCTACAAACGGGGGGCCTTTTTCGCCAACCCCTGCTTTGTGCAGATTCACCCTACCTGCATCCCGGTGAGTGGAGAGTACCAGTCGAAGCTGACCCTGATGAGTGAGAGCCTCCGCAACGATGGCCGGGTCTGGGTGCCGAAGAAGAAGGGAGATACCCGTCCCCCTAACGCCATTCCGGAAGAGGAACGGGATTACTACCTGGAGCGGAAATACCCGAGCTTTGGTAACCTGGTTCCCCGCGATATCGCCTCCCGCAGCGCCAAGGAGGTCTGCGATGAGGGACGGGGCGTGGGAGAGACCGGGATGGCGGTCTATCTCGATTTTGCCGATGCGATCAAGCGGCTGGGGAAAGAGGTGATCCGGGAGCGGTACGGCAATCTCTTCGACATGTACGAACGGATTACCGGGGAAAACCCTTATGAAGTCCCCATGCGGATCTACCCTGCCGTGCACTACACCATGGGAGGCTTGTGGGTCGATTACAACCTGATGAGCACGATCCCTGGTCTCCATGTCCTGGGAGAGGCTAACTTCTCCGATCATGGGGCCAACCGTCTGGGGGCCAGCGCCTTGATGCAGGGCCTGGCTGACGGCTACTTTATCATCCCGATGACCATCGGACACTACCTCGCCAGCACCGAACTCCCCCCGGTAAGCACCTCCCATGCCGCCTTCCAAGAGGCAACACGGGCGGTAGAGGAGCGGATAAACAAGCTCCTGGCGGTCAAGGGGAAAAAGACGGTGAAGGAGTTCCATCGAGAACTGGGACAGATCCTCTGGGACTATGTAGGCATGTCCCGCAATGAGGCAGGACTCAAACACGCCCTGGTAAGTATCCAGAAGCTGCGGGAAGAGTTCTGGCAAAACGTGCTGGTCTCGGATACGGCCAGCACCTTTAACAAAGATCTTGAGTTTGCCGGCCGGGTAGCCGATTACTTTGAACTGGCCGAGCTCATGACCATAGATGCCTTGCACCGGACCGAATCCTGTGGGTGTCACTTCCGTGAGGAAAGCCAGACTCCTGAAGGAGAAGCGAAACGAGATGATGAACATTTCTGTTATGTTGCCGCCTGGGAGTACACGGAAAACGAACCTATCCTCCATAAAGAACCACTGGTCTTTGAGAATGTCGAGTTAACGCAGCGGAGTTATAAATGAGGAGTGACGGTGCATGTCGCAGAAGATGACGATTCATTTGCGTGTCTGGCGTCAGCCGAACCGGGAGAGTCCTGGACAGATGGTTCCCTATACCGTTACCGACGTCTCTCCCCACATGTCCTTTCTGGAAATGCTCGATCTACTCAACGAACGACTCATCAAGGAAGGAGAGATCCCCATTGCCTTCGACAGTGACTGTCGGGAGGGGATCTGCGGCACCTGTGGCCTGATGATCAACGGACAGGCCCATGGGCCTCTGCGGGAAACCGCAACCTGCCAGCTCCACATGCGGCACTTCAAGGATGGGGACATCATTACCGTTGAACCCTGGCGGGCACGCGCCTTTCCTGTGATCAAGGACCTGGTGGTGGATCGCAGCGCCTTTGACCGGATCATCGCGGCTGGAGGGTACGTGTCGGTGAACACCGGGGGAGCTCCCGATGCCAACTCGATACCGGTCCCCAAGGAAAAGGCGGAAAAGGCGATGGATGCCGCCTCCTGCATCGGGTGTGGGGCCTGTGTCGCTGCCTGTCCCAACGGCTCTGCTTCCCTGTTCACCGCAGCCAAGATTTCCCAACTGGTCCTTCTCCCCCAGGGACATCCGGAACGGAAACGACGGGCGCTGCGTATGGTCGAACAGATGGATCGAGAGGGATTCGGGGATTGCTCCAACCATGGAGAATGTGAAGCCGTATGCCCCAAGGGAATCCCGATCACCATGATCGCCCGGATGCGGCGGGAATACTTTAAAGCAGCCATCAGCTAGTGCATCGGTGATGAAGAATCTTCTCTTATTTCTCTGGATCTTTCTCCTGCTCTTCACCCTTCTGGGAGGAGAGAGGGGCGAAGCCCTCTCTCTAGGTGAACTCCAGGTGCAGAGCCGCCTGGGGAGCCCCTTGCGGGCGGTTATTCCTCTCCGGGTGAGTGCGGAAGACTGGGGGAAAAAATTCGTGGTCTCTGCCGGGAGCATCGCCGATTATCGTGAACTCGGGTTGATTCGTCCCCCGGTCATCGAAGACCTGACGGTACAGGTCTCTGGAAAGCAGAAGAGTGATCGCCTCTTTATCACCCTCTCTTCAAAGCGCCCCATTACACAACCCCGCTTCGATCTGGTGATCAAGGTGCAACTCGATGGGGGCACCCTGCTGGAAAAGTACAGCGTGCAACTCTCTCCCACGCCAGAACCGGCTCCCCCTCCTGCCGGCCGTCAACAGGTTTACGGACCGGTGGCGCCAGGGGAAACCCTGATGGATATTGCCCGCAAGATCGGAGCAACAGAGGAGACGGTGAGCAGAGTGGCGGTTGCCCTCTGGCAGCAGAATCGGGATGCCTTCATCGACGCCAACATGCATGGGCTGCGGGTGGGCTCCTATCTCCGCTACGATGATCTGGACGCGGCGATACGGACCATCTCCCCGGCTCAGGCCCGCCAGATCCTGCGAGAACAATGGGCAGCCTGGAAAAGCACGCGATCAGAGACAGAAACCCCTTCTACGCAAACAGCACCGGAAACCCCACCTGTTTCCCCGGCGCAGACGACACCGGAACCTCTACCTGTTTCCCCGGAGACGAAAAACCCGCAGAAAGCATCTCAACAAACGACTTCTCCAGACTCTCCGGCCTCTGTACCGACCGAATCCCTGTCTTCTACGCTCTTACAAAAACTCGAGGCCTTAGAGCAGGGCTGGCAGGAGCGGATAGACGCTTTGCGCAAAGAGCAGAGACGCCTGCGGCGGGAGTTTGACCAGAAACTCCTCGCTGCGGTTGACGGAGAGCTCAGGAATCGAGTTGCCTCTCTAGAATTTCGCTTCCTGGTCTTGGCCGGAGCTGTCAGTCTTCTCCTGGTCTTGTTTCTGGGCAATCTCGTCCTCTCCTGGACACGGAGACGCCGCCAACAACACGCACAGGCTCTTGATCAGGAACTGGGGCAGGTGTTAGATATCTAGAGGCATTATGCTTTACCAAAACGAAGGACTTTTCGCCGAACTGATTACCGATTGGGAGAAGATTCACACCACGCACAACGAAATCGAGGCTCATCTGATTCGGGGCTGCCTGGAAGGGGAGGGAATCCCCTGTCGGCTCCAGTCTATGCGTATTCCTCAGTTCCCGCTGACGGTGAGCGGGCTGGGAGCCATCGATATCTATGTGCCAGTAGAAGAGGCGGCCCGCAGCAAGCGTCTCCTCTTCATGATCTACCATTCGGTACATAACGAATAGCCTAAAGGACCGCTTTCCTCCCTTTGCCCCTGTGGGAAAAGGTTCTCTCCCTCTTGCCGGTTCTGGGAAAAGAAGCATCGTAGAAAGGCGCATATCGTCTATCCATGCGAAACAGCAATCCCCAAGAGCTCTTTGCAGAGATGATGGCTCGCCCTGAAGAGGAGATCGACCTGGCAACCGCAGCCCTCCTCATCGCTCAGCAGGAGTACCCTTCTCTCTCCATTGCGCGCTATCTCCACCGGCTGGATGCCATGGCCGCCGAGGTGAGCGCTCGGCTGGGAACGGATCGAGAGCCCTACCGGGTCATTGAGCGGCTGAATCATTACCTCTTTGCCGAACAGGGATTCCGCGGGAACCGGGAGCAGTATTACGATCCGCGTAACAGCTTCCTGAATGAGGTCCTGGACCGGAGAACCGGCATCCCTATTACCCTGGCCTTAGTATATATGGAGATCGGCAAGCGGATCGACCTGCCGATCGAAGGGATCGGGTTTCCCGGCCACTTTCTCATCGGATATCGCACCGGCTGTGAGCGCATCTTCCTCGATCCCTTCCAGGAGGGTACCATCCTGCAGGAGCAGGATTGCCAGGACTTGCTCTACCAGATCTATGGTCAACGCGTCCCTTTCCAGAAGAGCTTCCTCTCTCCGCTGAGCAAAAAGCAGTTCCTCACCCGTATGCTCAACAACCTCAAACAGATCTACCTCCACCTGCAGGCCTACCGGAAGGCCATCACCATTACCGACTACCTCCTCCTGGTGAATCCTCAGGCCTACGAGGAGATTCGTGACCGGGGAATATTCTACTACCAGCTCAAGGCCTATCCGGAAGCCCTCTCTGAGCTGAGCCGCTATCTGCAGAGCTTCCCGGAAGCCCGCGATGCCTCGGTGGTATATCGCAACGTCAGGACACTGCGCCGCCTGATCGGTATGCTCAACTGAGGGAAAGTCTGGTGCGGCTCTAAGGGGGAAGGCTCTCCAGGACCGGCCACGGGCCTTCCCCCGGGTCATGGGTAAAAAGACCAGGGGCCTAATCTGCCGCCGGATACTGGATGGCGGCGTACGGATAGACCGCCACTTTGGCCTGCTGCGGATGATCCTGGAGCAGGTGGATCAATACCTCTGCCCAGGTGCTACAGGGGATGACCTTTTCCGCCGGTCCGTACATATCGAGATCGGTGCGGGAGAGGTAGGAAGAACAGACCAGAAGACGACCGGCCTGGGGTACCAGCAACTGCTGGGGTTTGCCCCACATGTTCCCCCCGTAGTTCGTTCCAAAGCGGCCGGCAAGGTAGTGGAGAGCCTGCCCTTCCACGCTCTGGACCACAACCACCGCGGTTCCCCCGGCTTTCAGGGAGAGGCGGGCCGGCCAGACCCCCTTGATCACCTGATTCTCGATGGGAAAGGCGTTGGTAACCACGATGTCACAGTCCTTGACGACCTGGGTCGCATACAGTTGCTTGGCCTTCTCCACTCCGGCCCGATGCTGGGCGATGAAGTCCCCGGCAAACACCCCTACAATCTCACGGCGGTTGTTGACGAGGAGATCGATCTTCAAATCCAGGCCGACTTTGCGTACCGCTTCTTCGATGTCTTGCCGCACCTCGTTGTCCTCGATCTTCCCCAGGCGGAATTTCTTCTCCACCGACCGATCCCCTCCCATACTCCCGATGACCCGGTGGTTATGATCGGCAGAGACAATGCCCGCCACCCCGGGGACAACCAGCTTGGCTCCCCCACCGAATCCGGCCCCGAGATGAGGGATGAGTCCCCCGATCCCGATCTTCAGGTCACACTCCATCACCTCACGATTGATGAGTACAGGGGTCCCTCGGGTGGTCTTTCCCAGGTCTACCAGATGCTCATAGGGATTGTGATTGTAAATACGAAAGCGTCGAACCACATCCTTACCCAGTTTTTTCACGAAATCTTCCAGGCACATGGCCGCGTGATTGGCAAAAGCACCGATGAAGCGGATCTGGTCGTCGGTAATCCCTGCCTCTTGCAGCTCTTCCAGGACATAGGGGAGAATCTTCCAGGTGGGAGCAGGCCGCGTCAGATCGTCAAAGAGAATGACCACCTGTTTTTTGCCTCGCGCCATCTCACGCAGGGGCTCGGTACCGACCGGATGCCGCAAGGCTTCGCGTAGTTGCTCCTCACTGAGAGGGGGCGCATCATGGCCAGCCATTCGACATTCATGGACCTCCCAGGTCTCCGGGAATTGCAACTCCATCTCCTCATCCCCGTACCACGCCTTAATCGGAATACGAATCGTTTGTGTCTGCATGATTTTTTCTCCTCACAAACAGAATGCAGATACCACTTTTCCGTCCTTCCTCCCCGCAACCTGGGGAGAAGAAGCGCTCTACCCACAAAATTCTCCCTCTTCAGCATAAGCGGATTGCCTCTCTCTGTCAATGAGAATTATGAGGAGAGGCCTTGGTGGACCGAAGAGCTATTCCCCCACGGCTTTAAAGGACCTCGTGCCTCTTGCGGGAAGGGGGATCTCTTCCCTATACTATATACTATCTAAAGCAGAGAGGTTTAGCAGGGAGAAAATCTCAAAGAAAGGATACCGTTGATATGGTTCAACCCTATGAAATCGCCTTACAGAAAGCCCAAAAGGTGAAGCTCCTAATCCTGGATGTGGATGGCGTGATGACGGACGGCCGGGTTACCTTTGACGCCCAGGGCCAGGAGATGAAGACCTTCCATGTGCGAGACGGCCACGGGATCGTGCTGGCCCACCAGGCGAATCTGCGCTCCGCCATCCTCAGCGGGAGGGCCTCGGATGTCGTCGCCCAACGGGCCGCCGAGTTGGGGATAGATCTTGTCTTTCAAAAGGTGTATAATAAATTGGAGGTGTACGAAACGCTCCTGGCGCAGACCGGCCTACAGAGAGAAGAAACGGCCTATATCGGTGATGATGTGGTCGATATCCCGGTCCTGCGACAGGTCGGGTTCTCGGTAGCCGTTGCGGATGCTGTCCCCGAGGTGAAGGAGATTGTCGATTTCGTTACCGAACATAAAGGGGGAGAAGGGGCAGTAAGAGAGTGTATAGAATTGATCCTCCGTGCCCAGGGAGTCTGGTCTCAACTGATAGCCCAGTATTCTACCTGACCTTTTTCTCTTCCGCGCTTGTCAGAGGGAGAAATGGTTTATATCGATGCATGAAGGCAACGAGGTGATGGCTATGGGAGTGAATAGCGTGAAGAAAGGGCTCAGGAAGGCGTTAAACAATGAACGGGGACTCACCCTCATCGAGCTGATGGTGGTCATCATCATCCTCGGGCTGCTGGCAACGATCATCACCCCTCGCCTGCTCGGTCGTACCGAGGAGGCCAAACGCACCAAAGCCATCGTGGATATCCGTAATCTGGAGTCAGCCTTACGCCTCTATAAGCTGGATAATGGATTCTTCCCTTCCACAGAGCAGGGATTGGAAGCCCTGGTGCAAAAACCGACCACGGGGCAGATCCCTCAAAACTGGCGCGAAGGCGGGTATTTAGAAGGAGGCAAGGTCCCGCTCGATCCCTGGGGAAATCCCTATGTCTATCTCTCACCCGGTATTCATAACCCGGATTATGACCTGAAATCGTACGGTGCCGATGGAGTGGAAGGAGGGGAAGGGAAGTTTGCGGATATTGAGAGTTGGAATCTCCAATGAAGGCGGCTTTACCCTCGTCGAACTCTCGGTAGTCATTCTCCTCCTGAGCTTCCTCCTGCTCCTTACGCTGCCCCGTTTCAGCGGCTTGCTGGGCGGCCAGCAATTGCGGAGCTCGGCCAACATGCTGGTCGGGCTCGCCCGCCATCTCGCCAACCGGGCAGCCGCCAGCAGGCAAACCCTCTTCCTCCACTACAACTTCAAGGAGAACACCTTCTGGGTAACCACCTATGACCAGGAGGGGAACCAGGTCGAGGTCCACTCCAGCCTGGGAGGGAAAAGGCAGCTCCCCTCGGGGGTTGTCTTTGCCGATATCGTTACCCCGCAGTTTGGCAAGGTCTCTGAAGGGGAGGTGTTTACCCGTTTCTTCCCCAATGGCCTGGTGGAAACCAGTACCATTCACCTCCGTAACAGCGCCGGGAAGCTATACACCGTGGTCATCTATCCGCTAGCCGGTCGGGCAAAGGTCTATAAGGGATATGTGGAACACGAGGAACGGTAAGGGGTGGAGTAGGATACGGGGAGAAGAGGGGTTTACCCTGCTGGAGGTCTCGGTGGCCCTGATGATTGTGGCCCTCACCCTGGTCACCATCATTCACACGCAGAACCGGAGTGTGGATCTCCTGACCGAGATGGCGAATCTGACCACGGCCACCCTCCTGGCCCAGCAGCGGATGGCCCTGCTGGAGAGTACCGGGTTTCCCGACCTGAACGAGGCAGAAGGGGTTTTCGAAGAAGAGGCCTACCATGGGTATCGCTGGCAGGAGAGGGTCCGGGAGACCCCTTTTGAGAGTGTTCGCGAGATCCAGGTGGTGATCAGTTGGACAGAAGGGACGCAGGAACGCTCCCTGGAACTGGTCTCTTACGTCGCCGATCGCACCGTGACCCCAGCGCGGGTGAGTGGAGGAGGACAACCTGCTGGAAGCATCCCAGGAACCGGTTCCCAATCCAGCAGTCCCGGAAACCAGCAACAGCGTGGTGAGCAGCCGTCAGAGCAGTAAGGGGAGATCATGCGGAAAACGGTGTATGCGAAACCATTACGGGGTGAGCACGGGTTTACCCTCATCGAAGTGCTCATCGCCTTAGCGATCCTGGCGGTAATCCTTACCGTGCTCTACACCTCTTACGCCACCTCGGTCGAGGTGATGCAGCAGGTTCAGGAACGGACCGCCACCTATCAATCGGTACGCATCATCACCGAACTCCTCTCCCAACAGCTCTCCTCTGCCATGCTCGCTTCGGATCAGCGGAGTGTCTTTCTGGGAGAGGATGAGACGATCGGCGATTTCCCTGCTGATCGCCTGACCTTCACCGCTCCCACAACGACGCTCCTCTCTCTCAACCAGCCGCAGGGTGGGTTGTGTACCATTCGCTATTTCCTGCAGCCGTTCAGGGAAGAGAGTATCCGCAAGAGCCTGCTCCGCCAGGAGATCTGTCCCCTGGTGCTGTTAGAAGAGGAGAGCACGGATAAGGGGATCACCCTGGAGTTGAGCAGTGATGTGGTCGGGTGGGACCTGAAGTACTATACCGGTGAGGAGGAGTTTGATTCCTGGGAAGCGCAAGGGAGCGGGAGTAGCGCCGGTCGTCTTCCCCAACGGGTCAAGGTAACCCTCCTCCTGTTGACGGAAAAACAGGAACAGGCAGGGGAGACCACTCCCCAGGCCTTCACCACCCTTATCGCCCTTCCCCTGGCCAGCCAGTAAGAGGAGAAGGTATGTATCGTCTGCTCCGTAAAGGGATGAGGAAGGGGTATGCCCACCTGCAGAACGAAGACGGGGTCGCCCTCCTCATCACGCTGCTCGTGGTGACCCTGCTGGTGGTCATGGTACTGGAGTTCAACTATCAGGCGCGTGTCGAGACCGAGATAACGGCCAATTTCCGTGATGGGACCAAGGCCTATTATCTCGCCCGCTCTGGGGTCCACTTTGCCGCTGCCCTGCTCAAAGAGGACACCGAGAATACGTATGATGCCCTGACCGAGGATTGGGCCCAAGAGATTCCTCCCCTTCCCTTGGGAGATGGTACGATCACCTTGCGCATCATCGATGAGGAACGCAAATTCGACCTTAACCGGCTGGTGCAACCCAACGGGATCACCATCGATCGCGACCGGGTCACTATCCTGGAGAATCTCTTTGATATCCTGGACCTTGACCCCCGACTCGTCGATCCGATCCTGGACTGGATCACCCCGGCAGGTGATCAACGGCCATCCGATATCCCTACCTTTGACTACGGGGACCGGGGATACGAAAGCAAGCACGCCCCACTCGATCTCGTCTCAGAACTCCAACTGATCCAGGGATTCTCCAAAGAGGTGCTTCTCCGCCTGGGAGGAAAGCCGCTGGGAGAAGGGGTCGATTTTACCCTCAGCGATTACCTGACCACGTTTTCTAAAGAGGGGAAGATCAACGTGAATACGGCGAGCAAAGAGGTCCTGCAGAGCCTGTCTGCCGATATCACCGAAGGGATGGCCGAAGAGATCCTCTTGACCAGAGAAGAAACACCGTTTGAACGGATTGAGGCCTTGCAGTCGCTTCTGCCGGGGATCTATGAGAGTATCAAACCCTTTATCACCGTCTCCAGTCACTATTACACCGTTGTGGCCACCGGAACCGTTGGGGAGATCAGCAAAGAGATCATCGCGGTCTTGAAAAAGGGGGACCAGCAGATCGAGTTTGTCTCCTGGCAGGTCCGGTAGCCTTCCGGGGAGAGAGGAGGAAGAAGCGTGATCTCAGAGCGAGGAAAACATCTGGTCTTATCCTGTCTGGGGTATTTCCTGTACGGCATACTCCTCTTTGCCTTTTTTGTGTACCTGAACTTTCCCTATGAGCAGGTCCGCCACCACCTCCTCAACTCCCTGGGGAGAAGAGGCGGCGATCTCCAGGTCGACATAAGCCAGATCAGTCCTGCCCTCCCCCTTTCCTTCGCCTTTCGAGACCTGCAGGTGGCCAGGAGAGACGCAGACCAGCCGGTCCCGCTTCTCCAGATCCAGGAGATGCGTACCCGTCCTCAACTTCTCCCCCTGTTGCACGGAAAGGCCGGGGTCCGCTTTCACGCTGTCCTTTACGGTGGTGAGATCTCCGGAGAGGCAGAGCTCTCCCTTTGGGGGAACGGTGCCCGTCGACTCTCTGTACAGGCGCAACTGCAAGAACTCAACCTGCAGCGCTATACACCGCTCAGCCTGCTGTATAAGATTACCCCCCGTGGAACCCTTGCCGGAGAGATCTCTCTCTCCGCTCCTCTACAGCGGTGGATAGAGGGAGAGGGAGAGGCCGTGCTTACCATAAAGGGAGGAAGCCTAGAAGGGATAACGGTCTTCCACATTCCTCTCCCCCCTCTCGAGTATGACGAGCTGTACAGCGAGCTGAGTCTGGCCCAGAAGCGATTGAGAATAAACAAGTTGCGGCTGCAAGGACGGCAGATCAATGCCGGTATAGATGGGAAGATCCTTTTGAACGATCCTCTAGAGACCAGTACCTTAGACTTGACGGTACGGCTACGGATAGCGGGTGCTCTGGAACAGCAGTTTGCTCCCCTGCGGGCCTTACTCAAGGGACGACGCGACCGGCGCGGCTTCCTCTCCTTCCATATCAGGGGGAGCTTACAGCGACCGCGCCTCAGCCTGTAGAACCCTCTTGACACCGACCCCACCCGTCTGGTATGGTGCTAATAGATTAACCGATACTCTGAAGGACGACGGCAGAGGCTGTTTACCATCTATAGCGTGCAAGGAAGACGATGGTAAGCCCCAGTGTATCAATTGTCCAGCATAGAACAAGTGTAACGGAGTAGCTATGACCGGAAACGAGATTCGCAGACAATTTCTCCAATATTTTGCCCGACACGGCCATCGCGTCCTGCCCAGCTCGTCTTTAGTCCCCAAAGATGACCCTACCCTCCTCTTTACCAATGCAGGCATGGTCCAGTTCAAAGATGTCTTCCTGGGGCGAGAGCGGCGAGACTATGTACGGGCCGCCACGGCCCAGAAATGCGTCCGGGCCGGAGGGAAGCATAACGACCTGGATAACGTGGGAAGAACGGCCCGCCACCACACCTTTTTTGAGATGCTGGGCAACTTCTCCTTCGGCGACTATTTCAAGGAAGAGGCGATCGCCATGGCCTGGGAGTTGCTCACCGTCGAGATGCGCCTTCCCCCTGACAAACTCTGGGTGACGATCTATAAGGATGATGATGAGGCCTTTCGTATCTGGAATGAACAGATCGGTGTGCCGGCCGAGCGCATCGGACGCCTGGGCGAGAAGGATAACTTCTGGGCCATGGGAGATACCGGTCCCTGCGGTCCCTGCTCCGAGATCATCATCGACCAGGGCCCCATGATCGGCTGTGGACGGGCAGAATGTAACCTGGAGTGTGACTGCGATCGTTATCTGGAGCTCTGGAATCTCGTTTTCATGCAGTTCAACCGGGATGCGAGCGGTAAAATGACCCCTCTCCCCAAGCCGAGCATCGATACCGGCATGGGACTGGAACGGATCACCGCAGTCCTGCAGGGTGTCTCCAGCAACTCTGATACCGATCTTCTCCGTCCCCTCATCGCCTTTGTGGAAGAGCGTGCGGAAAAGCCTTATGGTCAGGAAGAAGCGCTCGACATCTCCATGCGGGTCATCGCCGATCATAGCCGTGCCATCACCTTCTTGATCAGCGACGGGGTTCTCCCCTCTAACGAGGGCCGGGGGTACGTGTTGCGCCGTATCATCCGCCGGGCAGCCCGTCACGGCAAACTCCTGGGTATCGAAGAGCCTTTTCTCTATCAGGCGGTGGATGTGGTGGTTCGGATCATGCAGGAGGCGTACCCGGAGCTACGTACCTCGCAGGCCTATGTGGCCAAGGTCACCCGGTACGAAGAGGAGCGCTTCTCCCATACCCTGGATCAGGGCATGCGACTGTTCCAGGAGGTGATCGAGCAGGTCAAGGAGCAGGGGGCTTCCCAGATTCCGGGGGAAGAGATTTTTAAACTCTACGATACCTTCGGCTTCCCCCTGGACCTGATGGAGGAGATGGCCCGTGATCAGGGGTTGCGTCTCGATCTGGCCGGCTTTGACGAAGCCATGACCAAACAGCGGGAGATGGCGCGTGCGGCCTGGGTCGGTTCGGGTGAGATCACGGTCAAACCGCTCTACCGGGAGTTGCGCGATACCCATGGTCCCACCCATTTTGTCGGGTACGAGACCCTGGAGACCGGGGGGCAGGTGCAGGCGATCATCCGCCAGGATACCCTGGTGGAGACGGCTCAGGCCGAGGATACGGTAGAGATCCTGCTCAATCCGACCCCCTTTTACGGTGAATCTGGTGGCCAGGTGGGTGATCAGGGGACCCTGCGTAACGAAGAGGTGCTGGTAGAGATCCTGGACGTGAAGAAACCCTTACCCGACCTGCATGTGCATATCGGGAAGATCAAACAGGGGACCCTCCGCCAGGGTGCCCAGGTGGTGGCCTGCGTAGATAGGGAACGGCGTCAGGCCACGGTACGCAATCACTCGGCCACTCATCTCCTTCACGCCGCCCTGCGCCAGGTGTTGGGGGATCATGTCAAACAGGCCGGATCGCTGGTAGCCCCGGATCGCCTCCGCTTCGACTTTACCCATTTCTCCCGTCTCAGTCCCCGTGAGCGGGATCGCATCGAGGAGTTGGTCAACGCCCATATCCGCGAGAACATCCCGGTTCAGGTCGCCTACATGTCGCTGGACGAGGCCCTGGAAAAGGGAGCCACCGCCCTCTTCGGAGAGAAGTACGGGGAGGAGGTGCGGGTGGTGCGTATGGGGGAGGTGAGCATGGAGTTGTGTGGTGGAACCCATGCCACGGCCACAGGCGACATCGGGCTGTTCAAGATCGTCAGAGAGGAGGCGGCAGCCGCCGGGGTACGCCGGATCGAAGCCCTGACCGGTGAGCGGGCCTATCAGTACGTCAAACAGGAAGAGGAAGCCCTCTCCACCATCCGCGAACTCCTCAAGGCCCATCCCTTTGAAGAGGTGCCCAAGGTGCAACGGCTGCTCGAACGGGAACGGGAACTCGACGAAAGAGAAAAAAAACTCGACAACCTCGCATTGCAAATGTTTTACGATGACGACGACGATGATGATGACGAAGAAG